>JADFXK010000186.1 GCA_015233625.1 Deltaproteobacteria bacterium
CCGGAATAGGATCTACCTGGTAAGTCACGGTCAGGATACCTGAAATATAGGCGCCCAAACCATAAAACGCGGCGTGGCCCAATGAGATCTGTCCGGCATAACCGATCAGCAGGTTCAGTCCGGCCACCACAATGCTGTTCAACCCAATGATATTAGCGACATTCAGGTAATAAGGATTCGACACCAAAAAGGGGAAAACGACGATGGCCCCAGCCAGGACGATCAACCCGAGGTAGTGTTTCATGTGACTGGATCCTTTGTCGGGGAAATCAGACCTTTTGCTTTTCCCCGTAACCCAGTAATCCACCAGGTTTAAAAAATAGGATTAGCAATAGAATAGAGAAAGCGATAACGTCTTTATAAGTGGAAGTGATCATCCCGGCCCCAATGGATTCAAGTACACCCAGCACCAGTCCACCGGCAATAGCCCCTACGACGTTGCCATATCCACCCAGGATAGCCGCGGCAAAACCTTTGAGACCCAGCATCACCCCCACATCATACGACAAGGTGGTAATGGGCACAATCAGGATGCCCGCCACCGCTCCCAGGGCGCCACTCAGGGCAAAGGACAGCAGAATCATTGAGTTGACATCCACGCCCATCAGGGCCGCGGCTCTGGGGTTGAACGAGGTGGCTCGCATGGCCTTGCCCACTCGGGTTCGGCTAAAAAAATAATGAAGCAAACCCACCACTAGTAGGGTAATCACAAAAACCCACAGGCTCTGCGGCAATACCGCGGCGCCCAGGATAATCAAGGGACTGTCACCGGAAAAAGAAGGCAAGGCCATCTGGTTTTTTCCCCAGATAATTTTGAATAACCCCCGCATCAAAATGGAGACGCCGATGGTGATAAAGATGAGGACGGTAATTTCCCTTGACCTGGCCGGCCGAATGGTCAATCTTTCCACCAATCCGCCCACCGCCGTTACCGCCAGGACCCCCAGCCCGAAAGCCAGCGGCAGCGGCAGACCCAGTCCCAAGAACAAGGTGTACATCATCAACCCGCCCAGGCTGACAAAATCCACCTGAGTAAAATTGACTATCCCGGTGGCATTGTGGATAATGCAAAACCCTAAGGCGATCAGGGCATAAATGCTCCCGGTGGTCAGGCCGGAGAAAACGAACTGGGCGAATTGGTCCCAGGTGATCATGAGATACTTCCACAATAATTGTTGGTTACAGGTTTTACCGGCTGAGACTCACGGCCATAGCCTTGACCCGTCTCTTCGAAAATCCTAGTCGGTATCTAAAATACCCCGGATAGTCTCGAGCATTTCGCTGACATTATAGGGTTTATTCAATATTGCCCGGGCACCTGACTGGAGCACCACGTCCAGGTCTGTATGATTGGAATAACCGCTGGCAATCATAACTTTAGCCTGGTGGTTGATCTTTAATATTTCGGCCAGGCACTCCTTGCCGCCCATTTCGGGCATATTCAGATCCAGAATAACCAGGGCAATGTCAGGCAAATCATGCTGGTAAATCTCTTTTGCTTCCAAACCGTTCGCCGCGGTCAGGACGGTGTACCCGAACTTGTTCAAAATTGATTTTGTTACACCTACTATATACTCCTCGTCGTCGACCAACAAAATTGTTTCCTGGCCACCCCGTGGAAAATTTCGTTGGTCAAGATCTACAGGCGAGACTTCTTGGGCAATGATCGGAAAGTACAGGTCAAAAGAAGCCCCCATTCCCGGCGCGCTATGGCAGGTAATAACGCCGCCATGGTTCTTGACAATACCATAAACAACGGATAATCCCAATCCCGTGCCTTGCCCGACCACCTTGGTGGTATAGAAGGGCTCAAAGATGTGCTCCATCGTCTCTTGGGCCATGCCATGGCCGGAGTCTCGGATAGTCAACAAAACGTATTCACCCGGCTTCATATACGGGTTAATTTTAGCCACTTCTTCTAACAAAACGGTTTGGGTGCCAATCATCAATGTGCCGCCGTCGGGCATGGCGTCTTTGGCATTCACCGCCAGGTTCATAATAATCTGTTCTATTTGGGCCGGATCACCATTAAGGATCTTCAGGTCATCGGCCAGGGACAACTCAATCTTGATCGTCTTAGGAATGGTCCTCTTCAGCAACCTGACCACCTGGGCTACCTCGTCGTTGAGCGAGATCGGCCGAAGTTTGCTTTCCAGTTTCCGGCTGAAGGTGAGCAATCCCTGAGTCAATTCCGCGGCCCGCGTTGCCGCCTCTTCGATTGCCCTTAACTCCTCATATTCTCTGTCTGATTCTTCCTTGTCCATTAGGAGCAGTTGGGCATAACCCTTGATGGCTTGAATAATATTGTTGAAATCATGGGCCACCCCGCCGGCCAAAGTCCCGACGGCTTCCATTTTCTGGGCCTGCTCCAATTGTCGTTGCAGTAATGCCCGTTCGGTGACATCCTGGACCGTCTCGATGACGCCGATAACGTTCCCCTGCGAGTCACGCAACTGAACGGCCTGGTAATAGACATTTCGTTTGATGCCGCCGATAATCAATTCATCTGAGGCCTCAAACGCCCAAGGAGTGGTGGAACTCCTGGAGACGTTCTTATCTCCGTACAGCAGCATGATCGCTTCTTCGTCCATAGCCAACACCAGATCGGCCAAGACGGGGCGACGCACACCCTGGTAAAAAATCCCTGAATCCACCGGCCGGCCAATGGCTTTCTCTTTGGGTACTTTGGTCAAATCCTCGCACGCCCGATTCCACAACATAACCATCCGATTACGGTCAATAACAAACGTTGGGACCGGACTTCCGTCTAAGATCACGGAAAGGCGGTTCCTTTCCTGTTCGATAGTCTCTTCCGTGGCCCTCCGCTCCGTGATGTCACGGATAAAGGCCAATGAGACCGGCCGACCATGATAAGTAATCATAGCCGCTGAAAGCTCTACATAAACTATTGATCCGTCCCGCCTCAACGCTCGCAAGTCATATCGCGATGGAACTCCTTGACCTTGTTGTCTTCTGTGAGCATAGTCCATTACCCGGCTTCGGTCCTCGGGATGGATAAATAATGATATTTTATGACCCAGAAGGTCGCCCGGCCGACTATGCCCGAGTATCTCGGCCATTCTCTGGTTGGCAAAGATAAAGGTATCGTCTTCGACAATGATCACACCGTCATTGGAGCTTTCAATGGCCATACGATAACGCTCTTCTGATTCTCGTACTTTTTCTGCGGCCAACTTTTGTTCCGTAATGTCTCGCAGAATGACCATGTTCCCGACAGAAACCCCTTGCCTGTCCCGCAACATCGCTGAACTCAGTTGAATGTCCAAGATGCGGCCATCTTTAGTCAGTCGTTTGGTCGGGAACGACAGAATTTTCTCATCGGCGAACAACCGGTTCAAAGCCGTCTCCGTCTCCTCCCGACATTCTTCCGGAACGAATTCCAGACGGTGACCGGAAACTTCGGCCAGGGCCCAGCCAAAAATCTGCTCAAAGGCCGGATTGACATAGGTGGCGTGGCCGGTTTGGTCATAAACGACAATGGCATCCGGCGACGATTCCAGCAGCGTCCGGTATCGCTCTTCGCTCTCTCTGAGTCGCTGTTCCGTTTGTTTTCGTTCGGTAATGTCCCGCGCCGTAGCCAGCACTGCGGGGTGGTCGTGAAGATAAAACAAATGGGCGTTGATCTCGACCAACTTTTTAAACCCATCTTTGCCCAAGGTCAGCGCTTCGAAAATAACATGTCGGTCAGATAGAAGTTTATCGGTGAAATCATTATTTTTATCCGAATCCGTCCCCACCCACACTTGTTCTGGTCTCAAATTCAATAATTCTTGGTGGGAATAGCCCAGGGCCAGACAAGCGACTTCATTGACCTCGATGAACTTAGTGGTGGTCCCATCGGGATGCAACCCATAAACATATTCCCCGTCATTGCTTCCGTTGAAAAGTGTCCGATAGCGGGCTTCACTTTGTTTCAGGGCTTCCTCGGCCAACCGGCGCCGGGTTTCATCACTGTACACCGCCACAACTTCTCCAGATGGCAACTTATAGACATAGTTTTCCCGCCAGCCGGTCATCCGGTCATCCTGATACCAGGTCGCCGGATGATGTTCTGGTTGCCCAGTGGCCCAGACCCTCTTAAACACGTCAAATAAACCGAACTCGCTCACCCCGGGAAATATTTCCAGGACACTTCGCCCCACGACATCCGCCCGGCTGATGTTTTCGATCTGCTCTCCGGCCCGATTGAAGTCGACAAAAATAAAATCTTGACCGTCATCCACCGCCCGGTAGATGGCCACGGCATTGCTCATATTTTCAAACATAGCTCGATTCCGGGCTTCACTTTTCCGAAGTTCCTCCTCTCCTCGGCGCCGGACCGTAACATCTCGGAAGACCAGGACCACCCCGCGCATTGACCCGCCGGTGTCCCGGATGGGGGCCGCACTGTCATCTATCGGGATTTCCCGCCCGGTCCGGGTGACGAGCACAGTATGGTTGGCCAAGCCCACTACCACCCCGTCCCGTAATACCCGGTCCGCGATGTTTTCAGCCGGCAGCCGGTTAAATTCATTGATGATTTGAAAGACCTGCTCTATGGGCCGGCCCTGGCCGTCTGAAAATGACCAGTCGGTAAGCTGTTCCGCCACCGGATTCATGAAGACTATCCTGGACGAATTGTCCACAGCCATGACCGCGTCGCCGATATTGAACAACATCACCTGCCACCACTCCGCTTGTCGGGCTAACGACTCTTGTAGAGTCCGCCGCTTAATCTCCACCCGCCACCAGATAAGCCCGAACAGCAAAAACGAAATGGAGACAACCAGACGATGGTAGATTTCGTGGGGATGAATGTGCAACAACAGGGTGTCTGAGAAGGATTGGGGATAAAAGAACAGATAACCGGCCAGGGCGTCCACCACCCAGGCCGCCAGCCCAAAAATGACCGAAAGGAAAATAGCCTTATGCTCAGTTTTCATGTCTGCTCCGGTGTTTTGGGTTCTTCGGCACCCAGCCACGCCAGGAACATCGCCTAAAGATGGCCCCGATCGTGAGCCGTTGGACTCACCCCGCCGGGGACGGAGATACGATACAGTCTTTTTATCATTGCGAGCGAAAGTGGGGAGTTAAAAAATTTCTCACTTTGCTTGAAATGACATAGAGGGAGCAGCTAAACATGCTTTTTGTCATTCCGGGGGCTTGATCCTGAATTCCAGGATCCAAGAAAAAAAGAGGACGCAGAAAAGAGAAAAAGGACCGCAGAGCTTTTTTGTTTCTCGATATTCCCGAATATCTCTGCATCATCTCACTCTTCTCTGCGTCCTTTGTGGTTATGCTATTGGTTGGTGCGTGATAGAAAACGGCGAAAGGCGGGTATCCTGCGGCGCGGCGTCATGGCTGGGCGATTATCTAAAGTCTTCCTTGTGCAAACCGCATTTGGTCAGAATATTGTGCAGTTGACGAGTGGTGACTCCAGCCGCGGCGGCTGTTTGGTCGATTCGTCCCTTGTTGATGGCCATCACTTCCAGCAGATAGCGCCTTTCAGCCTGCTCCACCGCCCTCTTTCTGACCTCAGCTAAATTGGGCAGGGTCTTGTTATTGGTTCCTCCGGTTCCCAGAGGTTCGAGCGTAAACAGCTCGCTGGGGAAGCTTTCGGCCGTAAGAAGCGCTCCCTTTTCAAGGATATAAGCCCGTTCGATCAAATTCTCCAGTTCACGGATGTTACCGGGCCAGGAGTAGCACTTGAGGACCTCCAGCACTTCAGAATCGATGTCTTTAATGTCTTTATTATAAGTTCGGTTGAGTCGCTCTAAGAATATCTCCACCAAAAGCGGGATATCTTCCAGCCGCTTTCGTAACGGCGGCAGTTCGATAGGAAAGACATTCAACCGATAGAAAAGGTCGGTCCGGAATGCCCCTTCCCGGCACAATTCCTTCAGGTCCACATTAGTTGCGGCGACCACCCGAACATCGGTGGCAATAGCCGCGTCCCCACCGACCCGAGTAAACCACCGCTCTTGGAGGATTTGCAGCATTTTTATCTGGGTGGAGGGAGAAATCGTCGCGATCTCGTCAAGAAAAATACTGCCCTCATCGGCGATCTGGAACTTGCCCAGTTTCCGGCGCACCGCCCCGGTGAATGACCCTTTCTCATGGCCAAATAATTCACTCTCCACCAGGCTATCGGGGATGGCCCCACAATGCACCGCGATGAACGGCTTGTCGGCCCGGTTGCTTTGAGAGTGGATCATCTTGGCGACAACACCTTTCCCCGTGCCTGTCTCACCCGTCAACAAAACCGTGGTCTTGGTGGGCGCCACTGATTTCACTTTCTCAAAAACATCCATCATCAATCGGGAGTTGGTAGACACCCCGTCTGGAATCTCGGCCCGCCAGGAACTATCCCGGAGATAATGTAACTCTGATTGAATTCTTTGAAACTCCGTCAGACCTTCCGCAACGTATCTGATCTCATCTGGATCTAATGGATAAGTCAGGTAGTTGCTGGCGCCGGCCTTAACCGCGGACACCGCCTCTCTGATCTTCTCCTGAGGCGAGATGATAATAATGTCCGCGGACGGGCATGACTTCCAGAAAGGCTGCAGGGCCTGCTTGTAATTAGGCCGGCTCTCCGCCGTGGATCCATTGGTCAAAAAAGCAATGTCAACAAAAGCGAACTCGTAGCGCTTGCGCCGGAACATTTCATGACACGAGTTCTTATCGCTGGTCAAGTCTACCTTGTATTCAACACCTAAGCAGGCTTTAATCCCATCTGCAGCCTTCCGGTCACCGGTGGCTACGAGAATTGACTTCATACTCAAACGAACCCCACAGATACAAGTTGGACACCACATCAGGCCCGGCCGGACCGGCAAGGCCTAACCGCAGCCGAGAAAACGGGGCCAGGGATCAATCCCCCGGTCACTCGTATCTTTTCCCTGGTCGGACCAGATCACAATGAATCTGCGTCCTTTGCGGCGAAACTCTTTCTCCATAGAAGGAGTAACGGTCATGGTGGCTAATCCTGTAGATATACCACACTAGCCCCAGCTGGGGAACTATTTTCATCAACATATAGCTGGACCATCACCTGAAAATGTTAAATAACGGTTAGATATAATTATGATTAGTTCCGGCCAACCTCCTCCACTAGTCGAACGCACTCCAGCAGGAATTGCGGGGACGCTTGCAGTGGATCTGACAGATCAGGCACGACAAAAGACTTTTCATCCCGCCGCCCGGCCCCCAAAATCGTGACTCTTGACGGAAACTCACTGTCATGATATAATTAAAAGCAATGATAGTTCCTGACCTGAACCCTCAACACGGTGAACAAATGGCTGAGATCATAAACATATCTGACAGAGTCTTCCTGGACAAAGAAAAACGGGCCGCCTCTGATGCCGCCCGGAAAATCGAATCCGTCAGGAAATTCCTGACCTGCGCCACTTGCTCCATGCGGTGCGCCAAGTGTGGAATTCATATCGAAAAGACGGAGATCGATATCCAGGATCCCGGTACACCCTTTACCTTTTGCCCTGGTTGCCTGGAAGAATACCGGGAATATCAGGCCCTGACCAAAGGGGCTAGACGGCCGTCCTGCTATTGGTATAACCGGGAATGGATGGCCATCTGGAAAAGTTGGCTGGATCTCCAGGATGCTATCGACCGTTACCGGCTGTCCAAAGAGTTCCTGACTCTGGTGGCGGAGCTGGAGCATTTGTAACGATTGATTCTATCCCCGGCTTAGAAAGGGATATCATCTTCCTCTTCCGGTTTAGGAGCCGCCGATCTGCTTTTGGACGATTGAAATTCCGACTCCGGAGGAGGAGGCTCATAAGACGCGTCCCGGCCTCCGGCTCCGGAGCTATCCATCATCACCATCTCCCGGGCAATTATCTCGGTGATATACCGCTTCACGTTATTCTGGTCTGTCCAGTCACGGGTCTGAAGTCTGCCCTCCAAGTACACCAGCTTTCCCTTGGTCAGGTACTTGCCACAGGTCTCGCCCAGTTTGCCCCAGGCGACGATCCGGTGCCATTCCGTCCTCTCTTCCCGCTGCCCTTCCTTGTTGGTCCATGACTCATCCGTGGCTACGGTGAAGGAGGCCACCGCCGTCCCA
>JADFXK010000187.1 GCA_015233625.1 Deltaproteobacteria bacterium
GCCATGATTAGGACCTCCTTAGGGCACAAAATGAGTTGTCGTTGACCAGATTAGACAAGAAAAAAGTCGGGTGGCTAATTGCGTGTTCATCGTTGTTGGTTCTGGTTCCTGGGGCTAGCGCTCTAGAGTGGCAGCGGGGTCTTCGGGGTCAGTGTCGGCTGTGACCAAAGAGCGGATGAAGAGGGGACACCCGGAATAATCGACCCGGTCCTGCAGTTGCTTTAGCAAAGCGACGCCGGACTGGCTGCACTGCGTGACACCCCGTAAGTCAAGGTTGGGACGTCGTTTTTTTTCAATACATTCAAAGCAGATCTTTCTTAGGCCGGTTACCGTCGGCCCGATTAGGGGACCGTCGACCCTGATAAAAATCTGTTTGTGAGTGCGTTTAGTTATAGTGATTTTGAACATGGTATTGACCTATCTTTTAGAATGGAAGAATTGCAACAAAGATGCCAATATTTGATCTGAGATCAAATTCAATGATTATCAGGATCTTATCTCTTGATGAAGTCATGTTAGGACTTGATGTTTTGCCGCTATTAGAGCTATTGCCGATATAGCGGCATTTTCCTTGACCTGACCTTAGGTTTCTGCTAAGAGACTAGGAGCTAGTAATATGGGCTCATCTCCAAAACGGTGACCTGGCCGGTCCCTTAATGGCCTGGTCCGACAGCCCACAAGGCCTGGTAATCGCCTTGGGACAGAGTTCGGGAGATCGGGCGACAGCATTTAGGGTCTTATCTCGAGCCGGGAAGAGGGCACCATGCGAATCTGGGTTATCGTGTTGACCTTGGTGTTGGGAGCTACCCTGGCCCATGCCGAACGGCCGATGATGTTCGTCTATTTTGAGAACTACGCCCCGTACTCCTGGCAAGAAAATAATCAGATGCGGGGTATCTTGATAGACGTCGTTAATGAGGCCGTGCATAAGCGAATGGGCGTTCCCGTGGCTCAGCAGGGCTACCCTTGGGCCAGGGCGCAGTTGTTGGTGGAAAAGGGGGCCGCGGATGCTTTTGTCACCGTGCCTACCCCGGAGCGAAAGGCTTATGCCCAATTTGGGCAAGAGCCAGTACTCAGAACGGATTTTAAGATTTTTGCTAAAGCCGGCGGAAGCCGGACGCGAGAACTGGAAAAAGTATCCTCCATCCCGGAGCTAAAGCCATTTAAGTTGACCGATTACCTCGGCAACGGTTGGTCCAAGGAAAATTTAAAGGGGCTGAACGTTCATTGGCTGGCCGCGATGGACTATATTTTCCCTTACCTGTATGAAGAACGGGCGGATGCTACGGTTCAGGTCGCCTCCGTATGTCGGTACAATATCAAAAAAACCGGATATCAGAACCGGATCGTGGAGTTGCCAAATGTCCTGTCATCCGCCCCGTTCAGTCTAGGCATCGGGAGGAATTCCACCTATAGTCACATTCTTCCCCAAGTTGATCAAACCATCAGACAAATGAGAGGAGACGGCACCTTACAACAGATCTACGACAAGTATAAATAAGACCGCGACAAAATCCATCCCCGTTCTGCAGTCTCCTGGGGAACAGGGTCTTTTCCTAAGCTTGTTACGGTTAATTCCCCGAGGAGTTATATAATCCAGCCCAGGATTAGCCAGGCACCACTCTGGATATCGGATGAACCAGGCCCAACGCTGGTCGGGTTACATCGTCTAATGGTCAATGGCTTGCCCCGCTCGAACTTATTCATCTTCTGCGCAGCCGGGCAAGTCTGGGGGACCATACTTGGGATGGTGCTTTGCTAACTCTGGGCTGGTCTATTAAGCTCCTCCGGATAAACTCCTCCGGAGCAAGAGCGGCAGCCTCTGGATTAGTTCAAGTTGATATAATTGCTACCGAGATATTTGAACAAGGAGGAAGTAAATGAGCGACACAGTAGAACATGTGGAAAATCAAGGTGAGGAACAACCAAAAGGCCTGAAGAAACTTCTGGTCGCCTTGTTGAATAGACCTTTGTTGATTGTGATCACCGTTTTGGTCTTGATTCTCGTGGCCGCGTACTGTTACAATGTTAACAAGATCCCGACTACAGCAGGGATTACAGGCCTTGATAAGGTCGTGGAGGCGCCATCCTCCGGTCATCAATTGGGTGTCGTAATCAAGCTGACGGACGGTGCGGCAGGGATTCTGCTGGCTGCGGTGCCGGAAAAACTCACGGAAGCCGCGGGACAATCTCCTCAGAATCCTGAAGGTTATAAAATGCGCGGCCTGAACCATCTCCAACAAGGCCACCAGGACCAGGCCATGGCCGATTTTTCCGAAGCCTTAAAGGCTAATCCCCGGTTAGCCGATGCTTACAATCATCGAGGAATTGTTTACCTGAACATGAGACAGGAAGACAAGGCGCTGGCCGACTTTAACCAGGCTTTACAAATCAATCCCGCCAGTGCCGAGACCCGTAATAACCGGGGCCTGGTCAGGCTGGACCGGGGCGAGGTTGACCAGGCTTTGACCGATTTCAACGAGGCCTTGAAAATCAATCAGGCCAATGGGATGGTTCAAAACAATCGGGGTCTGGCCTATCTCAAAAAAGCAGACTACGCCCAGGCCTTGGCCGACTTTAGCCAAGCCCTGAAGATAAACCCGAGTTTGCGCTGCGTGTTCTTGAACAGCGGCATCGCCTTAATCGGCAAACAAGATTACCGTCAGGCTCTGGTTGAATTGGACGAAGCTTTGAAAGCCGAACCGGATTCCGCCTGGATCCACTACTATCACGGCACGGCCTTGCTTAACAGCGGACAGTTTGAACCGGCTATTGCCGACTATACCGATGCCATAAAGTCAAATCATGAGTTTTCTTGGGCTTATAACGGCCGAGGCAGGGCTTACCTGGGGTTGGGTGAATATGATCTGGCCTTGGCCGACTGTGACCAGGCCCTCAAAATCGATCCGGATTTTGTCTGGGCCCTGGATGCGCGGGGAAATATATTTCTGAAGAAGGGAGACACTGAGCAGGCCATTTATAATTATACCCAAGCCCTTAAGATAAATCCTCAATTTGCCCAAGCCAGGAGCGATCGCGGCAAAGCCTACTTCCAAAAGGGCGATTACGATCAGGCTATTTCTGATCTTCAAGAAGCCCTGGCTAGTGACTCCAATCTTCCGGAGGGCCTAGCCCTGCTGGACAAGGCAATAAGCCTGAGCACCGGCAAGTTAAACTAATTCTAAGCTCTTTTCCGGACTCTTTCCGGGACCGTTTTGCTGCTATTTTTAACGTACATTTTGGTTTATTAGCACTTCGGCCACTAATATTTTAGGTGTGCATTGTCATTCTTGGTTGACCTGAAGCCGCTCCTTCCGATCAGCCCGATATGGCGATTTAGACTGAAATTATTAGCTGGCCGAAGTGCGTTGGAACCAGCATGGCAGGAAAAGGCATAACGCGGCTGCTGGTTACTTGTTGCAGGTCAATGTCATTGGGTTGCGGGTTGCAGGTTGACTTCAACGAGCAACCAGTGCCAGGCGAGCTAGAGGTACTTTCGGAAGCAGCAATTATAGCCGTGTTAAGTATATATTCCCCTGTTCCGAATTGGCTGATGGAGCTTTAAGCAGGTGTGCCGGAAATCCAGTCGAAAAGGACGCGGTATGAACAGAATAGTCCGTTACTTTAGTTTGTTGGCATTATGCCTGGTGGTTTTAGCGGGCTCCACACCGGCTCTGAGTCAGACCATTGCGGTCACCATCACCTCTGTTGGGCCAAGTAATGACGCCAACGGGAGCATCGCCAAACTGGTCCAACCCGGCTCAACGATCCATCTCTATGTGGGGTTTACCGTGACCAGTGGCTCAGGGGAGTCCATGACGGTGATAAAGGTCACCGATCCTAATGGGCAGAATGTCGCCATACAGAGTACTCCCGGTCCAGTGTACGTGGGGGCGTGGCGTTTCGACACCATGGTCGTTGTCCCTTCAGGTATGGCGCCAGGCACATACACCATGACCGGCACCGTCAAACAAGGAACTCAGGTTTTGGCCGAGTCCACTAATAATTTCTATGTGCAAGGAGGTACAGGTCATCTGAGTTTGACTAAAATAGAGGTCAGTCTGACCAAGGATGGACCGGCAGTCAGTACTTGCAATCCTGGTGATACCGTATTCTGGCGAATTCATTATTCCGAGGCTCAGGTTGCCTCGGGCGACCAAGAGTGGGTGGCGATTTATGCTGTTGGGCCGGATGGGGCCTATATCTCGGGGCTGAGCACCACCCAGACCTTTGACGCCGGCGCCGGCAGTTGGGTGGTTACCGCCCCGAAGACCATCCCGGCTACCGCCCAGGTGGGTGTTTACAGCCTGTGGAGTCTGATTGCCCTGTCCGGGAGTGTCACCGATACGCAGGCCTGTTTAGGTCAATTTCAGGTGGTTTCCAAGGGTCAACAAAAGCCCTTGATGAATATTACCAAAGCGGCGCCGCCCAAATCGCTTCCGGATACCGGTTGGCAAGATCTGGGGTTGTACGGAGGACAGATCAACACCATCGCCATTGAACCGACCCAAGGCAACCTGGTCTTTACCGGCACGTGGAACGGGGACGGCCTGTTCAAAAGTTTTGACGGCGGCCAATCCTGGCAAACTGTCCCCGGGTTTCGGAATAAAATCATGCAGAAGGTGATGTTTTTCAGTCATGATCCGAGTGTGATCTGGGCCCTCGGGTATCGAGATATCTTTAGAAGCACGGATGGCGGCAAAAGTTTTGCCCAGTACGTCCCCAATACCGGCCTGGCTTATTACTCACTGGGTGTCCATCCCACTGATCCAAACGTGGCTTATGTCGGAACGGCCGGAGTAAACGATGCCTTTGACGCGGGGTTTGTGCTGAAGACCTCGGACGGCGGAAATAACTGGACGAAGCTAAGCCAGCAGTTTGACCATTTAGTCACATCATTGGCCATTAACCCCAAGAACCCTTCGGAAATCTGGGCGGGCACCGGTCACATCAACTTGACCGACGGTGCAGGCGCCTTGTATAAAAGCACAAACGGAGGCGCATCCTGGTCTCAGGTCACCGTGGGATATATCAGCTCCTTCGAAAATCTGGCTATTCGGCCCGATAATCCACTGGTAGTATTTACCGGAGGTCATAACGGGCTATTTAGAACCAATGACGGTGGGGCGACCTGGAAAAAGCTGGCGCCCCCGACGGCCTTTCGCGGTCTGACGCTGGATCCGTCCAATCCCAACGTGGTTTATGTGGGCGGGGCGGAGGTGGGCAAACAGGCCGTTTTCCGGAGCACCGACGGCGGGGAAAACTGGGTGGAGACCCCGCTTAACGACTTATCGTTATCACCGTTCACACTGGCCTGTCATCCGCGATATCCGAACATTGTTTATTTAGGTGACTTAAAGGGCGGAGTTTATCTTAGCCGAGACAGCGGCAAAACCTTTACGCCCAGCAGCACCGGCATCAAGGCCAATGTCACTTCTTTTTTGGCCAAAGACCTCACCCCGGCCGGAGACTTGCTTGTGGCCACCATTTCGGGCCTGTACCGGAGAGGCCAGGACCGTTCCTGGCAGAACTTGATCAAGAAAGATATTGCCTATTCCCTGCTCCAGGACCCTCTGACCCCCAACACTATTTACCTGGGATGCGACGTGTCGTTTGTGTATAAGTCAACGGACAATGGCGCCAACTGGACCCAAACTGCCGTGACCACAGGGGATGAGGACAATCTGGTGTCTACCTTAGCCATGCCGGCCGGCGGGGGAGGGATCATATATTCCGGACTACGATATTACGCTGGAGACAAAGGGATGGTCTCCAAAAGTCTTGATGCCGGTTCGACCTGGGGCGCTATTTTCGTCCCCACCGTTCCGGTGAATACCGTGGTGGTTAGCCCGGACAACCCCAATCTGCTGTTGGCCGGCACCGGTTGTTTCTATACACCCGGCTATCCCGGCAATCTGTTCGCCTCGCCCGACCGCGGACGGACCTGGATTAACCAATTAAAAAGCGTTACTGTAAATCGCCTTACCTTTAGTCCGGACAGCCCCAGGAGGATTTTTGCTGCATGCGGATACAGCGCGGGAACTTACAGCGGACTTTTTGTCAGCGACGATCTCGGGACCAGTTGGACGCAAAAGACGGGCGGACTCCCGACCGCGGCCATGGTCAAGTGCGAGGTGGATCCGGCCACTGATGCCCTTTACCTGGCTACCTATCGATACGGGGTGTACTACAGTCCGGATGCTGGTCAAAATTGGTCCCCGCTCGGCCTGGATGATTATAACCTGCTTGACCTGTTGCTTCTTTCCGGCGGCATGGCCATGGACCGGTCTTCAACCATCAGAGCGGACTCCTCGGCACCGCCAAATCTTTTTGTCGGTGGTGAGAATGGGGTATCTCGGAAATCAGGGGGCGGTGTCGGCTGGATCATTGGTGTAGTTCGTGACACTGACAATAATTTGCTGGACAATATGTTTGTCGAGACGAGCGGCTCTCTGGACGTGACTTTCGGGGGGGGGCTATATCGGCTGGCCGTGGCTGACGGCGGCTACAGAGTCAAATGTTTTGGCCCAGGTCATCAAACGATGGCCTTTCCCAACAAGGTGGATGTCCCCACGGCGGAGGAAGTGACCGTGAATTTTACTTTGACCCCATCCCAGGCCGCCGTGGCCTTCCGGGCCGTCAATGAGTATTACCAGCCGGGCGATCATCCCAAGGTGACCATTAACTTCTATGGCCAGGGTAACGCTTCGGAATATCTGGCCGTATTCCCGCCGGATATCAGCGGAAGACTTTTTTGTATGGATAGTCAGGGGAATCCGGGAGGGGACAACCTGCCTCTGGTGAGAAAACAGGTCACTCTAACCCCTGATTATACAGGCAGTGACACTCTGGAACTCAATTTGCCCGGTTCCGGGCGCTACACTCTTTATACGGTTATCACCCGACCTGGGGCCAATGTGGCCGATTTCTCCACCTGGCTGGGATATGACCAGGCAACTTTCACTATCGAATAACCCGTCCCATTCACCTGAGGAGTCTGGTATGGCTAGAGGTTATGTTGAATTGCGACCGGAAAGGTATAATGGAAGGCTATTCCGGCTGGTAGCTTTGTCTTTGCTGCTCCCGGCCTTGACCGGCCTGGGTTTGGCGGATGCCCTGGCCCAGACCACTCCCTCGATGCAGATTGCCTCATCTCCCAATCCGGTCGGGTCAGGGGCGCGCGCCCTGGGCATGGGTGGAGCCTTTATCGCTGTAGCCGACGACGCTACAGCCGCGTCCTGGAACCCCGGCGGCCTGATCCAGCTAGAGACCCCTGAACTCTCTGTCGTCGGGGCGTATGGATCCTCCAAAGAACAAAATACTTCCCACTACCATCCCGAGGCCAACGGCGAAGGAACCTTCAGTAATTTTGATGTAAATTATTTTAGTGCAGCCTATCCTTTCCATTTTCTGGATCGGAACATGGTCGTTTCATTGAATGTGCAACATCTTTATGACTTCAATAAAGACATTAACTACAATTTTACGACCCAGGGGGAACGGGGCGGGGTTCCGTATCGGAATGATTCTTCCTTCATTTACGAATCCCGGGGGGACTTGCGAACTCTCTCGCCGGCCTTTGCCGTGGAAATCACCCCAGGCTTTTCCCTGGGAGCGACAATCAATGTCTGGACTGACAAACTTCTTTGGAAGAACGAATGGTCTCGAAAACTATCCTACACCTCAAAAGAAGTCTCCCCGGGCGTGACTCAAGAACGGGTGGGGCTGTTGGAGCAGAAATACCACGATATTTCTGGGATTAACTACCACGTGGGTGCTCTTTGGAATATTAACAAGACCGTGACCTTGGGTGCGGTGGTCAAAACCCCCTTCACCATGAAATTGACTCGGGATACTTATCAGGACGTTCATCCGCCTAACCCGCCGATTCCGCCAATTCCATCAACCACCAGAGAAGATATGGAATTGCGTTTTCCCATTTCCTATGGCCTGGGCGTGGCGGTTAGAGATTCGGCCCACCTGACCTTGTCCGCGGATATCTATCGCAC
>JADFXK010000188.1 GCA_015233625.1 Deltaproteobacteria bacterium
AATAGTTTCTCCGTGTTATATCTGGGGTAGCGCCCGCTTCCGACATTTTCCTTGACTTGCCGGGTGATGATGCTTACCATATACCATATCTGAACTTTGGAGATCGGTAAGCTGCCATGACGACACGACCAACCTATTATAGGGCTATTTGCCTGGTGATCAGCCTCTGCTTATTGGGCCTGGGGGCATTACCAGCCCAAACCTGTTGCTGCACCAGGTATCTCCGGTCTGTGGGGTCGGGCGATACGGCCGGCAAGGCGGATTCCCTTCCTCCTTGTTGCCGAAAAGCCGGTAAGGCCGCGCCCATGTCCGGGATGATGGCTGACTCCAAATCCGGCTCGACCAATTGGGCCTGCCGTTGCGCGTGCAAGGTCAGGCAACAAGAATTGTACGCCGAGTTTACCGTATCTGAATCGATGGATTTTGGTCAGTTTATTCCGGCCCTGGCCGCAACTGATCTCGAGTCCGGCCGTATCACCACTAACATCCCGGTCGCCCAAATCCGGACTGGTGGTCCCCCTGTTTCACCACCCCTCTATCTGCTAGACTCCTCCTTACTTTGTTAAAGCCCATTCCCGTCTTTACGCCTGACAAGTTTAACTTACTGTAATTATTTATTTAAATGCTTTGCTGCGTCCATCGGCTGGACCTGTCTATCCTTGGGGGTACTCTTGCCTTCCACTGGTATATTCTGATCGGCCGAGTCGGGATGTCAGCCAGGACCATTTTGAAGCAATTTATTGAAATAACTTAAAGATATCTAAGGAGATTATCATGTCCCCAAAAGTTAGCAAATCGGCCGTTGATCCGACCATGGATAAAAAAACCGCGGTATTGGGCACGGGAAAGAAGAATCGGGTCCCCTTGATCATTTTCCTGGCGTGCGCAGTGGCCTTAGTTGGCGCCGGCGTGTTGTACTCCTTTAATAAGACGGACCAACCTGTCATCCAGGCCACCACCGGGTCGGGTCCCAAATTTGAACCCATGCCGGTGGCTCAGCCTGAGGCCGGTCCGGCCGGGGCTCCCGCTCCTGTTTCGGTGGCTGACGCCGCGGCCCCGCAGGTATCTTACCCGGCGGCCATGTTTAATGACGGAAAGGCTAAGTTTTTTGAGTACAAAACCCCTGACGGCCAAGTCATCAAGTATTTCGTTATAAAAAGTTCCGATGGAGTCATTCGGGCCGCCTTTGATGCCTGTGACGTCTGCTGGCCCGCGGGAAAAGGGTATTATCAAGATGGTAACGATATGGTTTGCCGGAATTGCGGCCGCCATTTTCCCTCCACCAAGGTCAATGATGTCACTGGAGGCTGCAACCCCTCCGCCCTGCACCGCCAGGTTGTCGGTTCCGACGTGGTCATTACCATCACCGACATTCTTTCTGGAAAGAAATATTTCGACTTCTCCAAAAGGGGTTAAGCTATGACGCTAAAAGACATCGCTTTTAAGAATCTGCGGCGCCGTAAGGCCAAAGCCGGGTTTATCCTGGCCGGGATTCTGATCGGTGTGGCCACCATGGTCACCCTGATCAGTCTGATTCAGGCCATGACCCATGATATCAACCACAAACTGGAGAAGTACGGAGCCAATATCTTGATCGTCCCCAAGACTGAAAGCTTATCGTTGACTTACGGCGGACTGGCGGTGGGCGGCGTGTCCTTTGAAATGCAGGAGATTCAGGAAAAGGACCTGGCCCGGATCAAGACTATTAAGAACGCGGCCAATGTTGCGGCCGTCGGCCCCATGGTCTTAGGCGTGATTGAGGTGGCCGGCCATCGGGTCCTGCTGGCCGGGATCGATTTTCAGGCCGCCAAGATTTTGAAACCCTGGTGGAAGGTTCAGGGCAGCAACCCCGGTGACACCGGCATCCTGCTGGGGATGGACGCGGCCAGGGTTTTGAATCTTAAGCCGGGCAGTCCTCTAAAGGTGAATAATCGGGCTCTGACCGTCTCAGGAATCCTCGAATCCACCGGGTCTCAGGATGACCAGTTGGTCTTCACCCGGCTGGACACGGCCCAGGCCATCTTTGGCAAGCAAGGGCGGATTTCCATGGCCGAGGTGGCCGCCTTGTGCAACGCCTGCCCCATCGATGATATGGTCCAGCAGATCTCCGGGATTTTACCTGGGGCCAAAGTAATGGCCATTCAACAGGTGGTCAAAAGCCGTATGGAAACTCTCCAGCATTTCTTGAAGTTCTCCTATGCCGTGTCGATTATTGTCCTCCTGGTCGGCGGGTTGATGGTTCTGGTCAGCATGATGGGCAGCGTCCGGGAGCGGACTGGTGAAATCGGGATCTGGCGGGCCATCGGATTCCGGCGGAGCCACGTTATCCGGATTGTCTTGTTGGAGGCTGGGACGATTTCCGCCCTGGCCGGGATATTCGGTTACCTGATTGGGTTGGGAGCAACTAAGATCGCCGTCAAATTCTTGAGCCAGGGAGATGTCCTGGTGCCCTTTGATCCTCAACTGGCCGCGGGGGCGTTTGCCCTGGCCGTGCTCATCGGCCTCGCCTCCAGTATTTATCCGGCCATGCTGGCGGCCCGGCTAGATCCCAACGAGGCTCTGCGCTCAATTTAGGTCGGCTGAAGAACCGGCCGCAGAGCGAGTCAATGTATTTTTCGGCATGTCATTCCGGCCTGAACGGCCTGGGAGGTACACATGAGTTATATCACGGCGGAAAACCTGGTGAAGATCTACGGTCAAGGCGAGGCGGCCGTAACCGCCTTGCGTGGCGTCAGTTTTGGGCTTGAGTCAGGCGATTTTATTTCCATTATGGGCGAGTCAGGATCTGGCAAATCAACCATGTTGTCCATCATGGGCGCGTTAAATACGCCTTCGTCGGGAAGGTTTCTGGTGGAAGACATTGACGTTTACACCCTGAAACAGGAACAGCGAGCCGACTTTAGACGGGAATTTGTGGGGTTTATCTTTCAGAGTTTCAACCTGATACCCTATCTTACGGTGGTGGAAAACGTCATGCTGCCCCTGACTACGCTCAGCATCAAGAGCAGTAAGAAACGGGTCCTGGCCCTGGATGCCTTGAGCCGGGTGGGCCTGAGCAAAAAAGCCGATCGCTTGCCCAGTCAGATTTCGGGGGGCGAACAGGAAAGGGTGGCCATCGCCCGGGCTATTGTCAATCAACCACCGATGCTGCTGGCTGACGAGCCGACCGGTAACTTAGACAGCAAGACCGGGGCCGAAATTATGGACCTGCTGCGTCAGTTGAATGATCAGGGCATGACCGTGATCATGGTCACCCACAATCTGGAATGTGCCCGATACGCCCGGCGTCTGCTCCGCATGACGGACGGGATGATGCACGAGGAGGATCCGGTGAATCTGATCGCCCAGGCCGAATGCCTGACCGGTCAGGTGGGTGTGGCTCTAAAGGTGGCTGGAGGCGCGGCTTAAAAAATATTTCCGGGAGCAGGTTAATCTCGATATCTTCTTGGATCAACTTCGAGACCTGTCTATGGGGATTATCCAAATCACCCAGGAATTCGGCCTGGCCGGGACAAACTCGAAGGCCGGCCGGATCCAGTCTCTATGTGTGGAAATGGAGGCGAAGGTGATATTTTTCCACCACCCCCTTGAATCTAAAGGGCAGGTGGACCAACCGCCCCTCCAAAGAATATTCATTTGGGTAATCATAGACATAGCCCTCCGAGTATTCGTCTTTATCGGGGTTATATTATTCGGTTCTCAAGTGAATGGTTGGACGCCGTACGGACAGGCCGTTCTACACCAATGATTAGCTCGCAGCAGCGGTCCGCTTCCAGATGACAACGACAGGTTCTACTTCTTCTGCCCCAGGGCGATTGAGCCGAGACCATTACTACAGGTGGTTATGGCTTGAATAGAGCGCTGGAAGCTGACCGCTGATCCCACCCTGGCCCTGGTCTAAATTAATGGTGCGAGGTTGTTTCCCCAACGGGTTGAAAAATTATTTCCGTTATCACCAGGAGATGAGGTCTTATTGACATTTTTTTTCGCATTTGTGTTCATTATGTACTATAAATATACTTTAGTCAGGAAGCAAATGTTTTGAGGTGACAGTCATCCACTGGTAGGGTGGAGGTGAAGGTCTACCGTCATGCCGTTCGATCAAAGCAGGGAGCATCAATGATAAATTATACTATTTATGTGATAGATGATATATCGACGGTCCGCAAAGGAATCGCCTTAGCTCTAAAGCATGAATACCTGGTCAAAGATTTTGAGACCGCGGAGGAGGCCATTGAAGCCATTAAGGTTGAGCCTCCCGACCTGGTGCTGCTCGATATCGGGCTTCCGGGCATGACTGGGATTGAAGCACTACAAGCGATCAAAACCATTGACTCAGATATTGTGGTCATCATGATCACGGCCTCAGAAGATATTAACAGCGTCATCTCAGCCATGAAACTAGGGGCCCATGATTATCTGTTGAAACCCCTCCATACGGATGCCTTGCTGGTCAGTCTCCGAAATGCCTTGGAAACAATTCGGATGCGTAAGGAAATTCAACTTCTCCAAGAAAAACTGATCGAGGATAATCTACCCTGTCTCATATGCGAAAGCAATGCCATTCACAACGTCATGGAGTTGGTCTCTAAGGTGGCCAGAAGTTTGAACACCTCGGTCCTGATCACGGGTGAAACGGGTACCGGGAAAGAGTTGTTGGCCAGCGCCATCCATTACAAAAGTCCCAACTTTAGAGGTGCGTTTGTTACCTTTAACTGTGCTTCGTTGCCCAAGGACCTGGTAGAAAGCGAACTTTTTGGATATGAAAAGGGGGCTTTCAGTGGCGCTCATCCATCCGGGAAAAAAGGCCTGGTCGAGGAAGCGGCTAACGGGACTCTATTCTTGGACGAAGTGTGTGAGTTGACTCCAGACGCTCAGGCGAAGTTGCTCCGTTTTCTAGAAGACGGCGAATATTATAAAGTTGGAAGTGTGACCAGAAGAAAGGTTCAGACGCGCATTGTGACCGCGACTAACAGGAATATCGATGAATTGCTGGAGCAGAGCCTCTTCCGCCGGGACCTGTACTACCGGATCGCCGTGGTCAGGATAGATGTTCCGTCGCTGAAGGAACGGCGTGAAGACATTATCCCCATGGCCAGATACTTTTTAAGTGAGTTTGGTCGGAAACTGGGAAAATCCTTTATTGGGATTTCTCCGGAAGCAGAAAAGGCCTTGGAAGCATACAACTGGCGCGGAAATGTTCGGGAATTAAGAAATTTTATCGAAAGAAGTGTTCTAATTAGCGATGGCCCGGAACTCAGGTTGGATGACCTTGGCCTGCAAAGGCAAACTGAACAGAAACCAGCCCCAGGCTCGCCCGCCGTTCCCCTGCCTCCCATCCCACCCACCGGGATCGACCTTATGGCCAAACTGCGAGCCATCGAAAAAGGGTTTATCACGGTGGCGCTGAAGATGTCACAAGGTAATGAGACTTCTGCCGCCCAGTTGCTCAATATAAATTATCACACCTTCCGTCATCGAAGAAGAAAGTTTTTCCATTAATAATAATGACTGAACCTCCGACCTGATTGCGTCCGCCTTCTGCCGTGCAGATCTGCCAGATGCCCGCCGTTCCGTCGTGCCCCGCAACTTATTCAGATCTAAAGATAAACATTCCAGCACGGGAGTAATCACTCTTCCCCTGCGCAAATTTGCACAATCAACTTGTGCATAATCTCCAGGTGGTGATCCCGGCCCTGCCCAATCGGAATCGCGGTACCTTAAATGTAAGAAGTATTTCTTTAAATACAAATTTGCATAATATTTGCATAAACCACTATAGAATAAAGTGACGGCAAAATGGCCGCCAATGATCGATCCTATCTGTTCAGCCTTAAACCAACACCCTTCGGTTGGTTGTTTCTTCGGGGAGCATGTTTGGCAGGATCATGATGACTCAATCATGACTTATCTGATTCTGGCTGAACTTCTACAAGCTGACCGGAGATTCCTGACAGGGAAAAACTTAGTTGAATTACCTCTATGACACAATAGAATATTGTTGGAGTGAGTCTTATGATCAAAGAAATTAGTGTGAAATCCTTGAAGCCGGGGATGTACATCGAAGATATGTGCACCTCTTGGGTTAATCATCCTTTTGTCACTAAGAAGAAGTTGATTAAATCAGCGGCTGAAATAGAGTTAATTAAGAAATACGGTATCATGACCGTAAAGATAAATGTCGAAAGAGGAATTGATGTCGCCGAATCCATTGATGACCTGGACGCGTCTAAGATTGCCTCAGGTATCTCAAAGTCTCCGGCATCGACCGAAGGAAAAGCTGGTGCCGCAGGAAGTCCATCGGAGGAAACACCGGCTAAGTCAGCCATCCTCTTGAGTGCCATGCCTGTTCCGGCGTCCGATCCCGTCCCTTTAGGCCGGGAAATGGAAAACGTCAAGGCGGTATATAATGATACTTTAAAGAATATCCGTTCGTTCATCGAACAGACCCAGAAACAAGTTCCGCTCAATTTTGAAGAGGTATCTGAAAATGTGGATGAGCTGATAAAGAGCGTCTATCGTAACCGGAGTGCCGCGGCCACACTGATTAAGCTGAAAGCCTACGATGAATACACCTACACCCATTCCGTTAATGTCTGTGTCCTGTCGCTGACTTTGGGACGAACGCTTGGTCTATCCAAGGCGGCCCTGAAGCACCTGGGCATGGGCGCGATTTTCCATGACTTGGGTAAAGTCGCAATTCCTGGCCATATTCTGAATAAACCCGGTAGATTAACGGAAGAAGAATTTGAAGTGATGAAAATGCACCCAGTCCTGACAACCAAGCTATTGAAGAATTCCAATCAACTTTCCTCGCACAGCCTAGAATGTGCTCTATCCCACCATGAAAAGTATGGCGGATTAGGCTATCCCCAAGGCCTCAAGGGTGACCAGATTCCCTTACTGGCCAGAATTGTCAGTTTGGCCGACGTCTACGACGCCTTAACCAGTGATCGAGTCTACCGGGCCGGGATGCCGCTGCACGCCGCCGTCAAAATCATGTACGGAAACCGGGAAGATCACTTCGATCCGGATTTGCTGGGCAGCTTCATCAAGTGTGTCGGAGTGTATCCCATTGCCAGTATGGTTAAATTGAATACCGGTGAAGTGGGCCTGGTCGTCGACATCAACCCGGAAAAGCTGCTCAAACCTCAGGTGCTCATCCTGTTTGACAGTAACCAGAAACCGGTTTCTAAAAAAGAAGTTTTGAACCTGGCCAAGGAAAGAGTTGTCTTAGGCGGCCGCTCTCGTTCCATAGTCGACATCGACGTACCGGAAAAGTGGGGGATTAATCCGGCGGATTATCTCTAAGGCCACGTTTTGGTGATAACCTACTTAAACATTACATATTAGCAGAACCGGTTCCGTTCCACACGCCCATCAGCTAGAATTTTCGACGAGGCGGTGGCCCAATGGGACAATGCTCATATAAAAGTGCCGGCGACTGCACAGGGAGAGCGATATGGGACAAGTCCAGAATGGCGAACAGGCCAAAAGGTATGTGCAAATTCCAATGGATGGCGGAATAGATTCCATTTTTTCCAAGTCCATGGATCAGATTCCCAGTTTGATGAAGTTGAATCGAGAAGTTCTTCGAGATTTTGTTGAGAAAAAGAAAAAACTTATCTTGTTGGTGGGGCAGCAGCGGTTTTCAATGGCGTTGTCGTCCTTTGGAAAGGACTCGGTCGGATTGGAGACCAGCCAGCACATAACGATTTCCAAGAACGACCGCCTATTGATCATCATTGAACACCCCAAACTCGTGCGTCTTATTGTCTTGCAGGTCTCTTTCGTGCGCCGGGATTTGGCCTGCAGTTGGTTTAAGATCAAAGATCCACGGTTTGATCAGCGATTTAAACTCGCGTCGGAGGTAGGCGTAAAAGCCTTTCCCGTCCCGACATCAGTGTTTGACGAAATAAAAGTAAAATCTGCTTCGTTGATTCGGGAGTATTCAAATGCTTATATGGAAGACTCGGCCATAGGTGTATCTTACTGTGATTAC
>JADFXK010000189.1 GCA_015233625.1 Deltaproteobacteria bacterium
TCTCGCTCCGGCCCGAACTCCATCGTGGGCGCCCAGTAGGCTTTCGTCTTTATGCTTCCTTTTTCCGCCACTAGCAGGTGGCCCGGCTGGAGCTTGAGGACATCCTGATAGATGGAAGCCGGTCCCGGAACGTACAGATGCGAGAAATAGTCCATTACCGCCCGCTCGTTGACTTCCGGACTGAATCCGGGAAGGTGCAGCCGACTCTTGATGTCGGGAGCAAAAGCCAGCGTGCCGCCCACCGTGCAATAGTAAAGCGGCTTGATCCCGATCCGGTCCCGGGCCAGAAGCAGGCTCTGCCGGGCCGTATTCCAGGCGGCGAAGGCGAACATGCCGTTTAGCCTCGGCACCACGGCCTCGCCCCATTCTTCGTAGCCATGCACGATCACTTCTGTGTCCGAAGCAGACTGGAACCGAGGCCCGGCAGCCTCCAGCTCCTTCCGGAGTTCCTGGAAATTATAGATTTCGCCGTTGAAGACCACATGAACGGAATCGTCTTCGTTGGCCATTGGCTGGCGGCCGCCACTAAGATCGATGATGCTTAACCGTCGAAAGCCCAGACCCACGGGGCCATCCGTGAAATATCCTTCGTCGTCCGGCCCCCGGTGAATGATTACCGCGGACATTCGTTCGACTATCCTGGGGTCCGCCGTTTCACCGTTCAGATTTAGAATACCTATTATGCCGCACATGGCGTCTCCTTGTCTACATTTGGCTCGGCCCGCCGCGAAACAAACGGAGTAACTGGCGGGCACTGCCAGAGATGTCGAATTCGGCTGCGATGAGCGTCTTTCCCGATCCGGCGAGACGTTCGGCCAGACCATCGCGGCGGGTTAGCCGTTCGATGGCTTCAGCCAGGGCCACCGGATCATCCGGCTCGACGAGGAGGCCCGTTTCTCCATCCCGCACCAGTTCAGGGATGCCCGAAACGCGCGTCGATATGACCGGCACACCCATGACCATGGCTTCGAGCAGCACATTCGGAATGCCGTCCCGGTCGTTATGTCGGACGCAGGAAGGCATGACCAAGACGTCGGCCTGCGGGTAATACTTCAGGGCTTCCGCAGGCTGGAGCATGCCGGCAAACCGAACTTTGCTGGTCAAGTCTAGTTTTTCAACCAGCCTTTTCAGACGCGGCTCTTCAGGACCGGAGCCAATGATCAGGCAGGAAAAATCGATCCCTCGTCCTTTGAGCAGGGCGCACGCTTCAATGAGCGTATGAAAGCCTTTGGTCACCACCAGCCGCCCAACGGCCAAGATGGAGAAGGTCGTGGACCAACGTGTCCGCTTGACTGGCGAGACCAGCCCTAAAGCCGCCGGATCTACCCCGTAGCGCACCACCTCGATGCGGGCAGTCACCGCTTCCGGATAGTGTTCATGCAGGTATCGGAGGTTGAACCAACTGCAAACGGCAACAAAAAGAGCCGAAGAGAGCTTGGGGGACATGAGCGTATCATCTAAGAATATGTCGTAGGCATGAGCCGTGAAACTGAATGAAATTCCGGCCAGCCTGGCTGCCAGCATGGCCACGGTGGTCGCCGTGTTGGCGAAGTGGGCATGGATGTGCCCGATGTCGTTTTGCCTCACATACCCGGCCGCAGACGGAGCCATCAGGAAATGAATCAGGCATCTAAGTCTGTTCTTTCGGGTTTCGCCCGGAGTCAGCAGGCAGATCCGGATGCAGCCGAAATAGCGAAGCGGGTGGAATAAGGCGAAGTAGGCGTGCGCCATCCAGAAAAATACGGACTTCGGCTGCCAGGCTACGAAGGCTTCCCCGGCCGCTTCGGGCAATTCGGGATGAACCACTGACGGATCGGGCGAATACAGGCTGATGAGCCTCACCTCAGCTCCGAGCTGCCGCAGCGCGGCGATTTCACGGATGACAAAGGTTTCAGAAGACGTCGGAAGCTTACGAGCCAGGTAGGCGATGGGTCGATATTGTTTTTTCATGGGATCCCTTCTGCTCAGACCGGCTGGTGGGCCATGAGCGCTTGACGCGGCGGCCTTCTGAGGCAGTGATCATGGCTCGGGTTCAAATTCAAATTGCGTGAGCGAGCAGGCTGGAAATTTGTAACTAAAGGTGGGCCAGGCTCGCCGCAGATCGCCGGGTGTGGGGATGACCGATGTGGGATCTACCTCATTGTTAGCTCCAGGGCCACGTCCGGTCACACAACGGACGGAAGCCGCTGGGCGGGGACGAAATCCCCTGAGGTTTATGGACGCAGTCACCGGATCCTGCAGCGAACGATTAACCACCAGTAGAATGAGTCGTCCGGTGGGGTCGACGCCGGCTAGGGCGTTCAGCACGGGGACATCGTCTTGGGCGTCCATATTCCCGAACCGGGAGGAACTAAACGGCGGGCAATCTATCCGGGTTTCCGCCAGACTGAGACCAATGAACCGCCGGGCCAGCTCAAATGCATAGAACTGAGGCCGGGCCACCCGGGTATCGGTCTTCCAGTCATAGCGGATCAGGGCTTCTTTGGTGTTGCTGTGCAGGTTCCATCCGGTGGCCAGACTGACGCCCAGTTCCTTGCCATGCTGCAGAAGGATCATTAACAAATCAGCGTCATAAATGGCCCGAGCCAGGCTGGAGAAGTCTCGGGCTTCCTGGGAATCGGCGGGCCAGATCCCGTATTCGGTGATGGCCAGTTCGATGCGGTTCGACCTCGGGCAGATCTTGTCGATAAGACTCCGGATGTCCTTGAGATGGGCATAAGCCTGCCAGGCGCCTGCCATGACGCCCTTGTACCAGGTCTCTCCGTCGAACGGCGCCTGGGACTGGACCGCTGAGGGATAGTAGGGATGCACAATGACGTAATCGAGGACATCCCGCGTCATATTTAGCACCGTCTCGTTCCACTTATCGAGAGTGTCTATTTCGCCTTTCCAATCGGAACGCGACATGCCGACCGCTCCGACCTTGATGGCCGGATCTACCGTTTTCATGGCTTGGGCAAATAGGATGAATGACTTCCCGTAATCGCGGGCCGTCGTGCATCCCACCTCCGACCTGGAATAAAGTTCATTGCCGATTTCCCACCAGATGGCGCGCCAGGGGGCCTGCCGCCCCCGGTCTACCCGCTTTTGCGCCCAGTAGCCGACGGTCTTCCAATCATTGCCCTCGGGATCAATTCCGAGAGGCCGGATGTCGCCAGGTTCGCCGTTAAGATAAGCCACCCAGGCGGCAGCCCGTTTGATCCGCTGGTCCAATGACGCCGACGTAGAAACCTGCCCGGTCTTATCCAGTCCTGTACTGAAGTTAACCGTCAACACGGGCAGGGCCCCGGTCGAGTCAGCAAATCGCATATGCTCATCGATCCCATAACAGTTATTGAACCATTCGGGCTGACCGGGACGGGATTCCGGGCGAACTGAGGTTCCGACGGGATGTGGTGCCGCAAAACCACCTATCCCCATAAGAGTAGTACCTTCGTTTCCGGAAAAAGTAAGACGATCTCCGAATTGGCCGCTGATTACATCCAAAAAACGGGCTTGACCCACCCTGATCCAGTTCGGCGTGTCCGCAAGGCTGACATTAGTATCGCCGGGCTTCACTGGTGAAGTTGTGCGGTTGGACAGACCGTCCTCCCAGAGATAGAGGTCCGACAGGCTACCACCTGGAAACCGGATGGCCGTGGGAGCAATTCTATGAATCAGAGACTCGGCTCCGGCACTGATCCCATTGGTCCGCGAATCCCACATCCCACTCAGCGCAAACGGAATGTTCTGACCAAAGAGATAAGGGTTCGCGGCCGCCTTGGGTTTGGTCAAATCTATGGTAATCGCCGGCTGGGACGCGGCCGAACAGGCAGTAAAGGCCAGAAGACAAACAAAACCGTAGATTATGGCCGCAACTCCTCCGGCTGACCGGAAGAATAATCTGTTGCTCTGGTTCTTTCGTTGTTTCAAAACGTTATCCTCCCTATTGGCTGAAACATATCGATCAGTTGTTGAAGATTGTCCAAAAAACCAAAGAATATGGCCACGATGATTCCAGGTGAATACACGGTCATTCTTGGGAAAGCGAGAGCCGGGCAGATACCTCAGCCGGCAATAACAAGTCACTGTTTATGCAACAAGTTGCGTAAGAGTCCCAGTTCGGCTCGGCTGACGCTTCCTGACAATAAAAGGGCCGTCAGGTAGATGGCCGCGCCGCCAGAGACCGCGACAACTAGGGGAAAACGATCCAGGACGAAGAGGATGGCACCCATGATCAAAGAACACCAGGCCGGACCGAGAACATCGCGCAGCAGGGTTCCAACCACCACATATCTCTTCAGGTAGATGAACAAAAGGACGAAGTAGATGGTCTGAGTCACCAAGGTGGCCCAGGCTGCGCCGAGGCTCCCTAAGCTGGGGACCAGAATGAGGTTGGCTGCTATATGCACGAAGGCTCCCAGGCAGGTCAACCTGAAGACCAGACCTTCCCTGTTTACGGCGATCAGGACGGTATCGGCGGCATAATTCCAAAAATTAAAGATGAGGGCCGCGCCGAGAATCCTCAAAGATGGCGCAGCCGGCGCGAAGGATGAACCGTATAGAAACGTGGCGATGGGCAGGGCCAGGATGACCGTGCCTGCCGCCACCGGAGCCGCCAGGACGAAGAGATGCTTCATGGTGAAGCGGAGAGCGTGCGAAAAGGCCTCGGACGACTCATTGCCGTGGAACTCACTCATCATGGGCAGAAAGGCCCCCATGACCGCTGCCGCAATCAGGGTTAAGTTATCGAAAAGCTTCATGGCCGCGGCGAAGTAGCCCACCTCAACCTCCCCCTTGAAGGCTGCCAGAATCAAGACGCCCATTTGATTGCTGAAGTACAAGGCCAGCAGGATTCCGGCGAAAGGAGCCGCTCCGGTCACGTGTTTTTTCAACTGGCGCCACTTCAACTCAGCCGGGACTTTGATCGTGAAGCGTCTAAGAAAGAAAAGGGCAAGCAGGAGCGACGCGCCCAGGCACCCAAGCTGAGCTGCGACCACGCCCGGCAGGTGGTATCCCTGTTGTAGGGCGGCAACTCCGATGGCCAGATTAGACACCGAAAAGAACGTCCGGACCATCACTTCGAGCTCAGCCCGTTTGAGCCCCCGGAACAGGGAATATATATACTCGATATAGGCGTAGGTGAATATGAACGCAGTGATCAGGCTGAGGATCAGTATTTGCCCGGACTTCATGATAATCAGAGTGATCAAAAACAGACCGAAGGCGACAATGGAAAAAGCGCCCTTGATGACACTTATTTCCACCAGATGGCCGGAATTGACGACAGAGGTTCTCCCGATCTCCTTTTGAGCCAGGCGGTCGAAACCGAACCGCGGGGCGAGAACGAAAAAATTGGCCAAGGCCACCCCAAAGCCGTAGATCCCGAGTTCGCGAGCTCCGAGAAACCGGGCTAACAGAGCGAAGAAAACCACCCCCAGGACTTTTGACACCATCTCAATGGACACCAGCATGACACTGTTGCGGATAAACAGCCGGGCGGTCGTCCCTTCCTCATGATGCTTCATGTCCACCGGGCCGGGATATGCCGTCATCAAAATTACCTCCGCTTCCGACTAATCCCACCTGAACCACTTGAGTTCAGCCTCGAAGGCGACTCTCTGCCGGCACTAGTCCACCCGCGCCGAGGTCTGCGGCTATCCGGCCAGTGCTGACTGCCAGCCCGGCCATGAACCAGAACGGAATAAAATGCGTCCAGAGACAGTAATCAACCTGGGAGTGACCGAAAAAAGCCAAAAAACCGATCAAAATACCCAATCCGACGCGCGACAAAAACGGGTCCGGGCTTGACAAGGCGGGCCGCAGCGTCGTCAGAACGCTCCATAGGAATAGGGCGAAGAAGGTCAGTCCCACGAGCCCCGTTTCACCGGCGATGAACAAGAACAGGTTATGCACCGGGGTATTCCAGAGGGACACGATCTGTTCCGGGGTACGGTCGTATTGGCCGGCCGTATCAATGAAGTTGTTCAGCCCGACGCCGAAGAACGGATTGTGCCGGATGACCTCCGTGGCCACCTCTACTAGAGTTATCCTGCCTCGGGCGTTACCGTAGTCGTTCTCCAGGAAGCGCTGCCGGATGGGATTCGACGTACTGAAGATAATAACCAGGCACAGTCCACCGACCAGGGACAAGGCCAATATAGCCCGCGCAATGCCTACCTGTTTTCGCCAAGTTAGCACAAGGATGAGGGCCAAGGCCACCGAAGTGCAAAAGAGCCCTCCGCGTGACATCGTAACGAACAATCCAAACAGGCAGAGCATAAACGCGACGGCCAGGAACATCCTTGTCCCGCCCTTTTTTAAGTAAAATAAATAGGTCAAAAATAATGGAAGCAAAAGATCGAAATAGATGGCCAGGCTGTTCGGATGCCCCATCGTTCCGGCTGAACGACTGATGGACGCCAGGCCGGCATAACCCTGCATGATTTCTTGGGCGCCGAAGAAATCCAGTCCGAGAGACGACGAGGTCAGGTACTGTCCAATGGCTATAATGGCTTGGAGTAATGTGGTGTAAATGAGTCCAGACACCAGGAGGTGGATCTCTCGCGTATTCCGGATATACCTTGAAACGTAAAAGAAAAGGGCGATGGACGTGACCAGCGCGAACAGGTCAAAAACCCCGTACAGCCGACTCCGGGCCATGATCACAGAAATTACTCCGGCACTGAAAAGGCCGGCTAGAGACACCAGGCTTTTCTTGGACGTATCGGATGAGGAACTGGAATAAGATGGTCCGGCCCGGCCGCCCGTAAGTTCGATGAAGAAAAGCGCTGCGAGCGGTACGTGGCTGATGAGCAAAAGTAATCCATAGGTGGATCTGTTCACAGAGCTTGGTGTGAACAGGGGTGTCAGATGGATGCTCACGGGAACACTCAGGGCCAGAAACAGCAGGTAGTACTTCTTCCTGTTTGGCACCGCGAGTGAGCCGACCGCAATGAGGCCCCCGGCAAAGAGGAAGAAAAACCATTTCGGCTCCAGTAGGGTGGCCGTCAGAAACAGCAGACCGAGGGGAACACCCGCGACGAAAAACCAGAACGTTATTTCCATGGCGCCGTTTCGGTCATCCTCGGTCAAGCTCAGGTTTTTGGTCAGCCGAATAAGAAACCCCATGGATTAAAGCTCCGGCACGGAATAGAGAACATTGAATCCGAGAATTCGATCGATATCCTCGGGCAGGCAAATAGTATCGTCCATGTATTCCAGAAAAAAGGCCAGGCTAAAGCTGACCACCAGCGACAGGACCAATCCCAAGACCATATTCAGGGGCAAGTTGGGGGTTATGGGCTTCAGCGGCGGGGCGGCCTGACTCACGACCTTGGCGCTTTCCAGTCGGGAATCAGTCGCTTGTGAAATCAGGCTGTCTTGATGTTTTTTTCGCAGAATGCGCAACACGTTTTCCCGATCCTCGACCAGCTTCTCCAGGTTCGACAGGGCCATTTCCTTGGCGGGGAGTGAGGCTATCTCGACTTTGACGCCGGCAATCGTCTGGGTCAGCGCCTGTTCCTCCGACTGAAGCTTGCCCAATTCCACAGTCTCGCGTTTGAGCAACTGATCCACCTGGTGGCGGAGCTGTCCCTCAAGTTCCACAAGTTGTTTGCGGGCAGTCGTGACCTGGAGACTCGTATCCGTGTAGCGGTCCATGACGGTGCTCAGTTCATACCGCAAATTGAGCAACTTATTTTCCAGATCTTGGATCTGGATGTCCTGCTCGATTTCGGGCAAAGGAATGAGCAGTTGGGGGTTAATTTTCCGGACATGTCGAATCTTTTCCACCTTGGATCTCTTGCTGATGATCTCCTTTTGGACCGTCGTCCGGGCCACGTCGAAGGTGTTCAGTTTGTCGAACAGGGCCTTGCTCTGCTGGGAAAATGAAAAGATGCCGATACGGGCTTTAAGATCCACCAGCTCGGCCTGGAAAGCCTGATGTTCACGCTCCACCTGGTTGATTTGCTCGGAATAGAAGCTGCCTTCCGTCCGGTTCAGGTTGATGG
>JADFXK010000018.1 GCA_015233625.1 Deltaproteobacteria bacterium
TCCCCGTAGGCAATCAGATCCTTGGTGATCCTCCGGGCCTTGTTGATCGGAATGGCAAAACCGATGCCTTCCGCCTGGGAATAGATCGCCGTAGTGATCCCCACCAGCTCCCCATCAATATTTAGCAATGGGCCTCCGCTGTTTCCGGGGTTGATTGAGGCGTCCGTCTGAATAAAGTCGTGATAGGTCCGATCTCCCGTCCTGAATGAACGGTGAAGGGCGCTGATCACGCCTACCGTCACCGTGTGGGACAACCCGAAGGGGTTGCCAATGGCAATCGCGGTTTCACCGATCATCAAGTCATCGGAGTTACCCATGGCTATAGAAGGGAGCGGTTTGGGTGAGTTGACCTTTACCACGGCCAGGTCTGTGTCGGGATCTACCCCCACCACTGTGGCTTCCAGTGTCCGATCTTGGCCAAGGGCCACCGTAATTTTAGTGGCCCTGACCACCACGTGATAATTGGTGAGCACAAACCCTTTCTTGCCGTCGACAATCACTCCGGAACCCAGACTGGTCAGGGTATACTGGCGGCGGGGTTCAAAGAAGTCACGAAAAAAACGTTCAAAAAGAGGATCATTATGCAGACCGGAAAAAGGACTGGGGCCGGGCTTGACTACTGTCTCGGTACTGATATTGACTACTGCCGGCCCAGCCGCCTTGACGGCCCGAACAACAGGAGTTTCCCGGTTACTCGCCGGGGCGGGCCCTGGGCAACCAAATAGAGCAGTCACGGCCAGGAGCAGGCTCACGCCCGCCAGGATTGGTTTTGGTACGGTGCGGTGGTAGTTCATATGTGCTCCATTTCTCTTAAGCGACGCACCCGCTCTTCGGTCGGGGGGTGCGTACTGAACAAGTTTAACACATTTCTTCCCGACAGAGGATTGACGATCATCATATGAGCTGTGGCAGGTGAGGCGTCCATCGGCACCGCGACGCGGCCTTGTTCCAAGCGAAGCAAGGCATTAGCTAACGACTCAGGGCTGTTGGAGATCTGGGCTCCAGCGCTGTCGGCCAAAAACTCACGCGACCGGGAAATAGCCGATTGAATCAACATGGCCGCAATTGGCGCCACAATAGCCATAACCAAGGTGGCCACTATCCCTCCTCCGCTATCTTCATCATCGCCTCGTCCGGCTCCAAATATGACGGCAAACTTACCGATATCGGCCAAAATCATAATGGCTCCGGCCAAGGTGGCGGCAATGGAGCTGATCAAGATGTCATGGTTCCTTATATGCCCCAGCTCGTGCGCCAAAACGCCGCGCAACTCGGCTTGACTCAGGGTATTGAGTATTCCCTGGGTTACAGCCACAACGGCATTTTCAGGATTCCGGCCCGTGGCAAAAGCATTGGGGGACTCGTCCGGAACCAGGTAGAGACGTGGCATGGGGAGGCCGGCGGCCTGGGCCAGTTCTCGAACCGTGGCATAAAGCTGGGAGCCTTCATTAGGATCAATCTTTTCCGCCCGGTAAATCGCCAAGACAATCTTGTCAGAAAACCAGTAACTCCCAAAATTCATGATCACAGCCAGGATAAAGGCGATAAACAGCCCGCCCCGGCCACCCATGGCCTGACCAATAATCAGAATCATCACGGTCAGGACAGCCAACAAAACGGTGGTCTTGATCTGATTCGTCATGAACAGAAACTCCTTATTTTGACCAACGGTTAGACTTGACACGGCTATAACTGCCATTTCTGCGAACACCTGTCACAGGTTGTTCGTGCTGGTCACACGTTGAAGACCACCTGCAGCGAGCAACCGCGTCTCTTCGGAAAGGGACAATTATGACCGTTCGAGGTATACTTGCAAATAAAGACGTCTCTCGCCCTCTCGGCCACAGCCTGGCCTATCCCCGATTAATTTGTTATGATAATTTCCCCTAGCCAAAATGTCAAGCCGTCTCTCGCCCCCTCAGCAAAAGCAGCCAGACCCACAAGGAGATTTCGATAGGCCAGGTTTGTCGTTAATTCACTTCCCTTGTCTACTTCTTCGATAGAGATTGTTTGATTGTTATTTGACTTTTACCCGGTATCCACGATATAGTCTTATTATTTCCGACTAACCGATCAAAGGCATTGAACAACTCAACTTTGGACCAGCCAATATCGAACTATGGGCAAGCAAGCTTTAAGATTGAATTTAGACCAGATTATCAAGTCACTGGAAGAGGTGCAGAGGGACTTCGATCAGATCAACAGCTTGTTGACCATGAAAAGGGAATATATCTCCGATGAGATCATTCAGAACCTGGTGGCGGGTTATCATTATCTGGACCACCTGGTGGCCCAGGAAATAAAGATTTTTCCGGATAATATCGAACACTTTATGGAAATGAACCATATTATTCTTTGCGGGAATGATCCGGCCGTAAGATTTGAATACAATGTGCACCTACAAGAAACGAAAACAAGATTCTATACCCTGATTCAGCCCATCAAGAAATGGTACAAGAAGAACCACGAGTCGTCCACCTTCAAGATCGCCGCCGAAATGTACGTAGGCGTACTCAGTCAGCCACAGCTATTCATTGAAGGGAACCACCGAACAGGATCTCTCATCGCCAGCTATTTCCTCCTGATGCGGGGAGAGCCACCATTCGTCCTGAATAAAAAGAATGCCGTGGCCTACTTTGAGCCTTCCACCCAGATTAAACTATCAGATAAGAGGTCGATCAAAGGAAAACTGCGGCTGCCTAAATATCAAAAGGCCTTCAAAGAATTCTTAGAACAGCAAACCCGTAATACCGATTGGTCATACACTCGTTGACCGTCGTCAAGAAGGCGGGGTCATGCCACCGCAGCATCAACCAAATCAGCAGTCACTGTGACCCCGTCCGCGACTATCGCCCGCTCCAGCCTCGCTCCCGGTTTAACCGTGACATTATCCCAGATCACCACATCTTCCAGGATACACCCGGCCCCGACCTCCACGTTTTCTCCCAGACTGACTAGTCCCTTTGTAATCGCTTGATCGCTCAGGTGCGATCCCTGGCCAATGACGACCCGGCCGTTAGGCGGCATCTGCCCGGTCACTTTGCCGGCCATGATATCTCGATGCACCTGCAAATAGTCACCAGGGGACCCAATATCGCTCCAATAATGGCCTGAGATCACATAAGCCGAGAGGCCGGATCCACTGGCGATGAGGGAGATGTAGGTGTCAATAAAATCTGATGGCCCAGATGGCAAAAAGTCAAGTAGTTCCGGATTTATCACCTGAATTCCGGTATAGGCCAACAACCGCTTCCCTGGGGCAAAATTCCGGCCCCTGATCCCCACCACTCTCTGCTGGTCATTGACCAGGACATTATTATACCTGGCGTGGTCGTGCAGGGCCATAGTGACCAGACTGCCGTTAGCCACATGGGCCTTAATCAGCCCGGTCAGGTCAAAATCGAACAAGATGTCACCGTTGATGACCACAAAAGGAGCATCATCCCAGAAGTCGGCCGTATTTTTCAGCCCTCCCCCGGTCAACAGTATTTCTGGTTCATATCGTAAGGTCAGTGGCAGAGGCAGGTCGGTTACCGCGGCAAAGGCTTCCAGGCGGTCAGCCAAATGGTGGGTGTTGGCCATCACTCTTGAGACACCGGCCTGGGCCAGGGTCGACAGAAGAAGAAGGATAAGCGGCTGGTTAAAGATAGGGACCAGCGGTTTGGGCCGGATCAAGGTCAAGGGCCGCAACCGGGTCCCCAAACCGGCACTGAGGATCATAGCTTTCATATGGATACGCTAAACAAAGGTACTCGTTCACGGGGAGTATCTATCCCCTCGGCTAATTGCTTTCGGGTCATGGATACTATGATCCAAGACTACGAGGCAGTTCATAAATCGGGGCGTTCCCGGTCGGTGTTCCCGGTTGTTTAAGAGCCGTTTCGAGGGCTTCTGCCGTTTCTATGGAAAATAAAACATCTCCGCAGGTTGAACACACTTCCGCCGGGACATGATCAAACACGATAATCCGGCCCCGGTGCTTAACCACGTGAGCGATAAATTTCTTTTCATATTCACCTGGGCAAGCCTTGATCGAACATCTTGTCATAAAAAATTTCTCCTGCAAAATAGTACAATTTTGGACTCTTGATAAGCGGTGATCAGGCACTTGCCACCGGGTCGCCGGATTAGTTTGTCCAAGTCCAACTTATTCTATAGTGTCCCATTAGTGGGCGGGAACTATGGTGAAATGGATGGTCTCATAGGAGTTCGTCCCACCATGTTTGTAATCATAAAAGGTGGCGGTGCCTAAAGACTGGGAGATGAATTGGAAGACCAGCCGGCTCTCCGAACCGGTATAAACATCCTGACCGTCAAACATATTGTTGATGACCAGGTTGTCAAAAAGGGTGGTGATGGATCGCCCGTCCTTGGTCAAAATGGCTAGCGTCCCGCCTCCGGTATAGGTTTGAATATAAAAATTGACCAGGTTGTTCTTGTCTTTCCAAACGCCGTCGCTGATTGGGACCGGGTTGGCCGAGGCAAAAGAGACGCACGATTCCGTTGTCGCTTGCCTGGCGTCCTGCCCCAGGTTGTAAATAGTCAGGGTGGCTGAGGTCGATGAATTAAATGTCATGACGAAGCGGTAACTGGTCCCATTATATATGTCAACCCCGTCAAAGACATTATTAGTCACCTGGCAGTCATAGCAGATAATGGCGTTCCTGGCATCCAGGGTGCTTACCAGCGACGCCCCGCCGTTATCATAGGTTTGCATCAGCAGGAATCGGCCGGCGTTACTCAGCCAGACTCCATCAGTAGCTTGGGGGGTGGGTCCCGCCTTGAACTCCGCGGCCAGGTTTTTGTCTGCGTCCATGGTCATCGTGCAACTACTGCCGGAAGGTAGGGTGCAGCCTACCCAACGATCAAAAGTGAATCCCGAGAATGATGTGGCCGTCAGACTGACCTTGGCGCCCTGTGTGAAGGTTTGGCTGCAATTGGTCGTACAGTCGATGCCTGACCCGGAAACCCGGCCGGCATTGGTTGGGTCAATGGCCACGTTCAGCGTCCGGGTGACTACGCCCTGTTGCGACACCGTGAAGAGCAGCCCTTCCACCGCGATTACCCCGCTTCTGGAACTGCCGGAGTTGGCATCCACCGTAAAATTCACCGTGCCGTTACCGGTCCCGGTACTATTGGAGGTGAGGCTAATCCAGGTTTCCGTGGTGGTGGCGGACCAAGAGCAAGTGCGCGAAGCAGCCACATTGAAGTAGCCCATACCCCCATTGGCGTCGTATGATCGGTTGCTCGGATTTAGGGTGAAACTGCAAGAACCGGTGCCCTGTTGGGCCACGGTAAAGGTTTGCCCGGCAATAGTCATGGTCCCAGTCCTGGCCGCGCCGGAATTAGAGGCGACCGAGTATTTCACCGTCCCCGGACCATTGCCCCCTGGGCCGGAACTTATAGTGACCCAGGTGTCATTACTGACCGCGGTCCAGGTACATCCGGATGCGGTGGTGACATTAACCGAGCCGGTACCGCCGGCGATGCTGAATGATTGGTTACTCGGCGAGATGCTGAAATCACATGAGCTACCGGATTGAGTTACGGTAAACACCTGTCCGGAGACACTAATGGTCCCGGTTCGAGAGGCGCCTGAATTGGAATCCACGGTATACCCGATTGTCCCGGTCCCGGTGCCGCTACTGCCGGAGGTGATGGTGATCCAATTACCGTTACTTACTGCGGTCCAGGCGCATCCGGATTGAGTAGTCACGGTCAAGGTGCCGGAGCCGCCCGAGACTCCAAAGGATTGGCTGGCCGGAGTAAGGGCGTAGCTACAGGTCCCGCTGCCGGCCTGGGTTACGGTGAAAGTTTGTCCGGCAATGGTCAGAGTGCCTGTCCGGGTGGCCCCGGGGTTACTTGCTATTGAATAACCAACTGTGCCGTTTCCCGTCCCGGACGCGCCTGACGAGATGGTCAGCCAGGAATCATTACTGATTGCCGTCCAGGTACAGGTCGCGTCCGTAGTGACCGTCACGGTCCCACTGCCTCCCGGGGCATCCACTGACTGGGAGGTGGGAGAAATAGCATAAGTACAGGTCCCGCCGCCGGCATCTTGCGTGACAGTGTGGACCTGTCCGGCGATGGTGACAGTGCCGGTTCGGGCCGCGCCACTGTTAGACGCCACGGTATAGGCCACGGTCCCGTTCCCGGTACCACTCCCAGACGTAATACTGATCCAACCGGCGCTGGTGGAGGCAGTCCAGGCACACCCCGCTTGGGTAGTTACATTGATGGAGCCGTTACCCCCGGCAACGGGATAATTCTGAGCCGCCGGGGCAATAGTGTAGGTGCAGCCGGGAGCCGCCTGGGTTAGGGTGAAGGTTTGTCCGGCAATGATCACGGTTCCGGTTCTCTGGCCCGGACCCGGATTGTCGCCAAAGGAGTAGCTAACTGAACCAGGCCCCGGACTCCCCGTCGGGGAGGCGGTGATCCAGGCGTCGTTGACCAGCATACCCCAGGGGCATCCAGCCTGGGTCGTCACCGTGACGGTCCCGGAGTTGGCGCCGCTGGTAAATGAGCCGTTCGTGGGCGATATGGAAGACAGACAGGACGCCCCCTGCTGAACTACGACCAAGTCAGCCCGGCGATAATTATATTACCGATTCTAGAAGTCGTGCCGTTGTAGGTGTCAACCAGGTAACTAACCTTGCCGGTGCCGGTGCCGGTGCCCCCCGAGGTGACGTGGATCCAGGAGTCGAGAGTTGAAGCCGCCCAGGTACACCCGGCCGGTGCACTGACGCTCACAGTTCCAGTTCCCCCGGAGCTGTTGAAAGACTGGGTGGTAGGATCCAGATTCAGGCCGCAACTTACCCCCTGCTGGGTGAGGTTGAATACCTGGTCCTCGATGATGATGGTCCCCGATCTAGGGGTAGAATTCGTGTAGGGCGCAACCGTATAATTGACCACTCCATTGCCGGTGGTGGTGGTGATGGGTGAGCTAACCGTTATCCAACTGACACTTGATATGGGTATCCAGGGGCAACCAGCCGGGGCGGTGACCAGAATTATACCTGTTCCTCCATCGGCAGTAACTTGCTGAGAATATGAGTTAAGTTGAATGGTACAGGCGGCGCCGTCTTCCTTCACGGTAAACGTTTGTCCGGAAACGGAAATCGTACCGGTTCGAGGCGCCGAACTGGAAGTGTTGGGAGCCACATTAAAGGTCACCGTACCCGGCGTAGTGGTCGGATCAAAGGATTTTATGGTAATCCACGGGTCGTTAGATACGGGTGCCCAACTGCACCCGGCTCCGGCCGTCACGGTAAATTGCTGATTTTGAGCACCCGCACTGGTGAAAGACTGTTGTGTAGGTGAGATGCTTTTAACGCAAGGCGGTCCCTGCTGGGTGACCAACAAACTTTGGTCGCCGACCTGGATATATGCACTTCTGCCGGTAGTTCCGGGATTCGCCGAGACAGTGTAGGTTATGGTCGAGAGCGTACTGGTCGCGGGCCCAGAGGAAGGGCTAATTTTTGGAATCATGAGGGGATCGCTCGCCGTGGCCGTCCAATCGCACCCGATCAAGGTAGTCAGGGTGATGGACCCTGGACCGCCAAGGCTGCTAAAATCCTTGGTGGTCGGCGATATCGTATAGGCGCAAGTTCCGGCCAGCAGGGTTACATCTTGATGCATTATCCCCGGCGCTATGGGCGATGAGGTCGTCAGTATATCGATCGCACCACTCTTGGAACCATTGCTGTCATTGGCGTCGACAGTATAAGATACCGTGCCCGACCCCGTACCTGACCCCCCGGAGTCTATGCTTAGCCAGCCGACGCTGCTTATAGCCGTCCAGGGGCAATCGGCCTGGGCAACGACCTTATAGGTTCCCTTGCCGCCGGTTCCGGGAATAGTCTGGGTCCCGGGCGATCCATTAAAATTACAGACTCCCGACTGAGTCACCGTAAAGGTTTGTCCTGAAACGTAGATATGACCCGTCCTCGAGGCGCTGGCCGAGTTGGCCGTTACGTTGTAGGTGACCTTAGATGTGGTTAAGTCGACACCTTGAACTTGAAGCTGCGGCGGTCCGGGAATCATGGAGGGATCCTGGCTGATCGCTGTCGGTATACAGCCGATTTGGCTGGTGACGATGATTACGCCGTTATTAGCGCCGGAATCAAAGTTTGCGCTGGTCGAGCTAAGGGTAAAAGTGCAGGCTGCGCCGTTTTGGGTAATATTAAATGGAGTTTCACCGATCATGATGGAGCCGCTTCTGGTACCGCCGGTACTCTTATCCACGGAATAGGTCACAGGCTCATTGCCCGAGCCGGTGGCCCCGGCCGTAACCGTAATCCAGCCGTTAAGGCTCACGGCGGTCCAGGTACAATCAGAAGGAGCTGTAACACTAACGCTCCCCGTACCCCCGGCGGCATCATAGTTGGCCCCGCCTACCGGACTAAGACTGACGCAGGAACCGGACTGAACAATGGTAAATGTTTTGGTTATGGCTGGAATAACAGTAGAATCACCATAGGTGATAGTCCCGGTGCGGGTTGTTCCCGTCGCATTTGGCAACACTGTGTAAAAGATCGTCGCCAACCCGGAGTAGGTGACTGTGGGATCGACGTTGGCGATCATGGCCGGATTATTGTTCTTGACCGTCCAGGAACAGCCGGCCGGAGCCGTCACGACAAAAGAATCCGTTCCGCCGGAGTTACCAAAACTCTTGGATTCGGGCGCGGCGGAATAGGTGCAGCCTGCCGGCGATTGGGTCACAGTCAGCGGTGCGGCCGCTCCAGGGACGTAGATGTATCCTGTCCGGAGCACATTGGTCGTGTTGGCCGCCACGATAAAGGTGCCGTTATCGTTGCCGGAGCCGGAGGCGGGGGAAATCCCGGAGATCCACGAAGTGCCGGTCGCAGACGCCGTCCAGGTGCATCCGGCGGATACGGCGATGCTGAAGACACCAGTCCCGCCGGAGGAGGAAAACGGCATCGGGGAAGTTGACGATATAACAGGGGTGCAGCCGCCATCCTGGGTCACAGTAAAGAGCTGGCCGGCAATGGTCATGGTCCCGGTTCTGGCCCCTCCGGAATTGGCCAGGACAGTGTAAGTAAACGGCCCGGAGCCTGTCGAGCCGGCACCGGGGGTGATCCACTGGACATTGCTCACAGCGGTCCAGGTACATCCTGGTTGGGTCGTGACATTGACCGTCCCGGGGGCGCCGGCGGAGGTAAAATTCTGGCTTTTTGAGTCCAGGGAGTAGGTGCAGGCTTGACCATCTTGGTTGACGGTGAAATCTGTCCCCCCGACGTTGATCTTTCCAGTTCTTCCGATGGCCCCGGTGTTGGCCGCGACATCATATTTAACCGGACCGGGGGGCGTCGCGCCGCCCGTGATGGTGATCCATGAAGCGCCTGAGGTCACTGCTGCCGTCCAAGGGCAGCCGGCTTGAGTCGTGACCGTGATAGTCGCACCCACGAAACCGGTCACCGGAAATGATTGAGTGGTGGGAGACAGCGTAACGGTACAGGCCGTTTGAGTCACCGTGTAAGTCTTGCCGGCCACAAGAATGTTGGCTGTACGGCTGATCCCGGAGGTGTTGGCCGTGATGGAATATGAAATCGAGGCTGACCCGACGCCATTGAGAGTCTGGATAGAGGGGGGAGGGGGAGCGGGGTTGGTGATGCTCAACCAACTGGAGTCGGAGGCTGCCGTCCAGCCACAAGTCGCCTGTGACGCGGTCAGGGCAAAGGAATCCGTTTGGGGACCGGACGCATCAAAGGTTCGGCCGGAGGGTGAGATGCTGAAGGTACAGAAGCTCTGTGTCACCGTGAAAGACTTATCTCCGACAATTATGGTTCCCGTCCGGAGAGCCCCGGTGGTGTTGGCGCTGGTGATGTCAAACGTGACGGGGCTGGCATTTGCGGCGCTGGTCACGCTCAGCCAGGAGGGGGCGGTACTCACCGGTGTAAAGGTACAGCCGGCCTGGGTGACGACCGTAAAAGAACCGCCGGGGATGTGGGTGGTGTCATCAAAAGACTGGCTGGTCGGATTAAGAGTGTAACTGCACGCATTCTGAGTCACTGTGAAGGGTTGGGGCCCGACCATAATCGTGCCGGTCCGGGCAGCTCCTGTGGTGTTAACTGTGATGACGCTATACGTGACGGGAGATACATTTGCGGCGCTGGTCACGGTCAGCCAGGCCGCGCTGCTCACGGGCAACCCGAAGGTGCAACCGGTTTGCGTGGTGACGGTAAAGCTGCCGTTACCACCGGCGCCGTCAATGGTCTGACTGGTCGGACTAAGAACGTAACTGCACGCAGTCTGGGTCACCGTGAAGGTTTGGGACCCGACCATAATCGTGCCGGTCCGGGTAATTCCGGAGTTGTTGACTGCGACGCTATACTGGACGGGAGAGACATTTCCAGGAGGGGCCACGATCAGCCAGGGAGAGCTGCTCACGGCATTCCAAGTGCAACCGGTTTGGGTGGTGACGGTAAAACTGCCGTTACCGCCGGCCCCGTCAAAGGCCTGCGTGGCCGAAGAGAGAGTATACGTACAGGTGCCGGCCGGCTGATTCACGGTATGAGTAAAGATAACGGCACCGCTACCGTCCATTATGTCGATTAAGCCGGTTTGGGGGCCGGCCGTGGTGTTGGCGGCTACGGCATAAGTGATGGTCCCATTGCCGCTGCCGCTGGTTACGGAAGTAAAGGACAGCATACCAGCGGGTGTCGCAGGATCCACTTTGGCCGACCAGGCGCATCCGGTTTGAGTGGTCACGGTGATGGTCCCGGTCCCGCCGGTAGCCGCCACCGTGTTGCTCCCGGGTGCGATGCCGTAGGTGCACGCGGTCTGGTTAACGGTGTGTGTGGCAACGGGATTGTTGGCTGCATCACTTATGGTGATGACGCCGGCGGGAGCTCGGGCGGCCCCGGTCGTATTCGCGTCCAGGGTGTAGGTGACCGTCCCATTGCCGCTTCCGCTACTCCCGGTTGCAATGTTGAGCCAGGCGCCGCCGGCCGTAACGGTCGCAGTCCAGGCGCACCCGGTTTGGGTGGTCACACTAAAGGTGCCGGCAGCACTGGCCGCAGCCGTGAAGGTGGCGCTGGCTGAAGAAATAGAATAGCTACAAGCGCCAAGTTGCGTGACGGTCAAAGTTTGATCTTGAATGGTAATGGTCCCTGTGCGGCTCGCTGTCGAATTGTTGGTTGCAACAGTGTATTGCACCGCCCCGTTCCCTGCGGCGGGCGGCACAGCAGGGGCAGGAACATAAGTGATGTTGGTGATCCAGGTGGCGGCAGGATCGATTGTGGCAGTCCAGGTGCAGGCGGTCGGTGTCGTGACCGTGGTGGAATAGGTTCCCCCGGTTGCCGGCACGGTTTGAGTGGTAGGAGCAATAGTGTAGGTGCAGACACCATTCTGGGTGACCTGAAATACTTGCCCGGCCACCAAAATCATTCCTATCCGTGGGGCGGGAAGGGGGTTTGTGTCCACGGAGTAATTGACCTTCCCGGTATCAACCCCAGTGCCCCCAGAGGTGATATGAATCCAGGAATCGTGAGTGTCGGCCTCCCACCCGCAGGGTTGGGGTTGGGGGGGGTTGGTCATGGACACGATGATAGTGTCCACCCCCCCTGCAGCCTGAAAGGCTTGGGTGTTGTGGTCGATGGCGAAAGCAGTCAAAGGACAAAGGTTACCCGACTGTTGGATGACCCAATGCGTCTTGGTAGCATCGGTCCCGACCACATCGATGGTTCCAATTCTGGTAGCTGCGGTATTATTGAAGCTCACGGAATAAGTTACCGTCCCATTGCCGGTGCCAGACGCGCCGGCGGGAACGCTCAACCAGGCGACTTTGCTCACGGCCGACCAGGTGCAGGTACTCGCAGCGGAGATATTAATTACACCGGTAGCAGGCGCGGCCGGGGGAGCAACCCCACCATCAAAAGACGAAGTGGTCGGATTAATGCTGGAGGGACAGTCGGCCTGAGCGGGGTTATTTGAAAAGATTGTCAGGAGGACCAGACAAATCAGGACAATTAGGCTTTTGATGTACTTCATATCCGACCCTCCCTGGTAGGATGCATTGGTTCTGTTCGATCTTGTGATTGCGGGGCCAGGTCCCTGAAGGCGACCATTCCTCCCAACGTTTCCGCCTCAAGAACCGCCCGAACGATGGCCCGGCTCATGCAGTCGGCCGCGGCCCGGCCCAAATCATTTATCGCCTGCGCCTGGGCTACTTGAAAAAAACCTTGGCCAGCGGGTAAGTTGACTTTCCCTGTGGCCAGGCAAAAAATAGTATCGCCGTCAAACATGGTATGGGCCGGTCTGATCGCCCTGGCCAGGCCGTCATGAGCCATCTGGGCTATCTTTTGCGCCTGGGCCTTAGTCAGAACCGCGTCGGTGGCTACCAGACCGATGGTGGTGTTGGAGACGGAACCAGGCTGAGTCGGGTCCGGCAATTTGACCGCCCTTCGCCCTCGTCCGCCAAATTCTCCATTCGCTTCCACATCTATTTCCCAGGGAATCCCTGTGGTGGGATTGATCACTGAGCCCAGGGAGTTGACCGCCACCAGTGCGGCCACAGTCAGGCCCGAATCCAGCACCTCACTGGCCGTACCCAGGCCGCCTTTGATGCTTCCGGCCTGAGCGCCGGTACCTGCACCGACGCACCCCACCGGGACCGGCCCAGCCTGGGCGGATTCACACGCCCGGATTCCCCAATCCGGCCCAATAGGCGGGACAAAATCCTTGCCTCGACCAAGATCGAATAACGCCGCGGCCGGAACGATGGGTGCGACCATCCCATTCCCCAAAGGGAAGCCCGACCTTTGCCCGGCCAGCCATCTGACCACGCCATCTGCGGTGGCCAATCCGTAAACCGAACCACCAGTCAGCACGATAGCCTGGACTTTTTCCACTAAATTGAGAGGCTGGAGCAGGTCGGTCTCACGGGTTCCAGGAGCCGAACCTCGAACATCCACTCCCGCCACCGCACCTTCTAAGCAGAGAACTACGGTCACTCCGCTGGCCGCGTCTATGGAACTAAAATTGCCGACCAGCAGGCCGGCGACATCCGTGACCGCATTATTCGGGCCGCTCTGGGTCATCTCCTACCTCGATTGTTCTACGTGGTGTCATCCCAACGCTGAGGTCGTCATTGAAAACTACAATTGATTATGATTCTCACAAACATTCTAACTGATGTCTTTCCCTTCGTCGCTCCGCCCGAAGGTGAAGAACCTTTATAATTCGCCACATTGAACTCTCTGTCGGGTATTGACATCAGGATTATAGATCTAAATAGCAGAATATGTGTAATTTTATCATGGCACTTGGGGCAAAGCAAATTTTAGAAATCGCTAATGAGGCAAGTGCCCGTGAGTTCTTAAAAATTAGGCGAGAGATAAAAAGTGGGTAGTTCGAGTATGAATATCGCATTAACATTATCTATAGCTTAAATTTACTTATTATTTGGGGAACTATCTGCCTGCAATAAATCTATTTTAGTTCCCTTTCGGACCTCCGGGTTGTTTACTTGGTCTGGGGTAACCATTTTCTTGCCGCTGGGCGGTATCTTGGTCTGCCCACCCGTGGGGTTCTTGGCTGCGGGACCGGACAATTGCTGCATCAGTATATCGGCCAGACCGATCCCTCCGGCGCGGGCCATCCCGGAGGTCAATTCCTGATCCTTAAATGAGTTAAATATCTCTTCGCCGCGACCGCCGTGGAATGACTTTCCCTTGGGGATATTCTTCTCCATGGTCTCCATCATCTTATACAGCATGTAGGCTTCAAAATCCTGGCAGGCCGACCGCAATTTGGCTTGCCCCTTGTCCTTAGTCTGCCCGGCCCCACCTTTCTGCCCGGTCTTGGATGAGGTGACGATTTTGTCTCCGGCCGCAGGTGGAGTCATCATGTTGTTTATATTCATATTGAGCTATCCCAGGAGGCTGACGTGAATAAGGGTTGACGGAGCATGGCAAGCGCATGAAATATTCTTGAGACGACTAAGTCCAACTAAGCTCCAAGGGAGCGAGCTAGGTTAGCCCAGGGCAACGCCTGGGTAAGGGGCTACACCCATATAAAACAACATGTAATGGTGATATAAAACCTCCGGCAATTCAGCCGTGGCCATAAATCTCTTCCAAATAAAATGGCCTTGAGGCGGCTGACCATCTGACCATCCTGCTGACACGTAACCTACTGTATTTACTAGGGCGTTGCCCTGGGCTAACCTAGTGCGCCCCTCGGGGCTTTAGAGGAGCTATCATCAACGATAAAGTTATCCTCTTAAATTAATGACATTGGGTTCCTGGGAGGAACACAGTCATTAGATTATCTTTAGTTCAGCGTGAAGGGCTCCCGCGGCTTTAATCGCCTGGAAAATAGAGATCAAATCCCTGGGGCCGACTCCAATGGCATTCATGGCCTGGACAAGTTGCCCTATGGTCGTACCTGTCGGGACCACCATCAGTTGCCGCTTATCCTCCTTAACGGTGATTTCCGAATCCGTGGTCACCACTGTCCGACCTCCCGAGAGGGGGTTGGGTTGTGACACGAACGGCGTTTCTTTAATCTGGATGTTAAGAGAACCATGAGATACCGCCACCGTGGCCAACCTGACATCCGCACCGACCACCACTGTCCCGGTCCGCTCATTAACCACCACCTCGGCCCGGGCTTCCGGAGTTATCTCCAGGTCTTCGATCTGAGCCAAAAGATTGACCGTTCTCTCCTTAAACTTGGCTGGGACCTTAACTTCAACGGCCGTGGCATCCACCGGGACGGCAATATCTGGTTCTATATATCGGTTAATCAACGAGGCAAGTTTAGTTGCCGTGCCAAAATCCGGCTCATAAAGCTGAATATTAAAGCTTGATTGCCCCTTCAGATTAAAGGTGACTTCCTTTTCAATCAATGCTCCGTTAGGTATTTTCCCGGCGGTGGGGTGATTCTGCTGCACATTGCCCGCGGTGGCCCGGACGACAAACCCGCCAATGGACACCGGACCCTGGGCCACCGCGTAGACCTCCCCATCAGGACCTTTCAAGGCTGTCATGAGCAGCGTCCCTCCCTGGAGGCTAGTGGCGTCAGCCAGCGACGAAACCATAACATCCATCCGCAGGCCGGCCTTGGCAAAAGCCGGAAGATCGGCCGTAACCATTACCGCGGCCACATTCCGGACCTTGATCAAGCTCGGATCTACTGTAACACCGAACTTGCCCATCAAGTTGGCGATACTCGTCTTGGTAAAATCCACCGTCGTACCGTCTCCGGAATTCTTCAACCCGATGACCAGTCCGTAACCGATCAGCTTGTTCTCCCTGACGCCCCGGATTCCGGCAATATCCTTGACCCGGGCGGCCATAGCCGGCGGCGCACATACGGTCCACACGGTCAACCCCAGAACAGTCAACCAGATCGCTTTCTTCATGATGCTTTTCGATGTTGCCATGTGCCACCTCGTGTTGGTCATGACGTGTATTGCCATAAGTGATCGGCCTTATTGGGTGGTGGTGTGGAGCACAATAACCGTCGCCGAAGCCCTGGAATTGACCGCGTCGAATACCACCGGGATAACCGTTCCAGATATCACTCCCGACGGAAGCCTACCCACGCTCAACGTGGCAGACCGACATATGCCGTCAGAACAATCTTTGACCAGGGTGCTGTTGGCGTCATCTTGTTGCCGAACCCAGTCGTATCCCGGCACTCCACCATGGGCCTGGAAAATTGTTGATGTGTTCTCACTCACGGTGACGTGGTCCGGAAAGATCTGCAACGTCGCACCCGGGGTAGGTGTGGGTGTCGGCGTGGGCGTTGGTGTCGGCGTAGCCGTCGGCCCGGGTGTGGGTGTCGGCGTGGGCGTGGGCAAAGCGTTTATAGTCACTAGGGCCGTGGCCATGGTGGAGTTATTGTCGGTGACGATCACCGCCACGGTCCCGGCCGCCTTAGCCGTGATGGTAGCTGAATTGCCGCTCAAAGGATCCACAATCAGGTTGGCCAAACTTGAGTCACTCACCGACCATCGGAAAGGACTCTGCCCCCCGCCGGCCGTAAAGGTCTTCTTGTCTCCCACGGTCATGGTCCAGGCGGAGGGGACAACCAGCAGTGTCGGGATCACCGGTGTCGGAGTAGGCGTGGGCGAGGGAGTAGACGTCGGGAGCGGCCCGGCCGTTATCCTGACCGTGGACGTAGCTTTGTTATTGTTGCTGTCAATCGCAATCAGAGTCAAGACGCCCGGTATATTCAGCGTCGTTAAATCCGCCAAGGTGGAATCGGCTGATTTGTTCACTTGGCCCATACTCGTGTTACTCACCGACCAATCATACGGGGGCACACCGCCATAGGCAAAGAAGGTATAGGTCGAATTGGTACTCATGGTCAATGCCGCAGGGAAGATGTTGAACGTCTGGGCAGCCGGCTGGACGATTACGGGGCAGGTGCCGGAACTATTGGTTGCGTCGGTCACGGTGATGACCGCCTTGCCCTGGTTACTGGCCGTGAATTCAGCCTTCGAGGAATCACCGACAGGGTTGATCCTCCCCACGGCCTGGTCGCTGATGGTCCATGAATAGGGGGCGGTCCCGCCGGTGACAAAAAGAGTATAAATGGTCGGGCCATAGGGAACATTTAGCTCTGCCGGAAAAATAGTTAAAACAGAAGCCACCACTGTTACCGTCGAGGTTCCGCTAGCCCCAACCCGATCTCGAGCCGTAATGGTCAGGGTTCCGGCTTTCAAACTAGAGGCCGTAAAAATAGCTTTAGAGGTGTCGGTTCCATTAATCGTTACCGTGCCCAAGGTCTGGTCGCTGGACTCCCAGGTGTAAGGGATGGAGCCGCCGCTAACAAAAAAATCACTGTCTACCCCACCCTTCTGAATCTTTAAACTGCTGGGCGAGACGATCAATTTGCCACCGGGGCCGGAGTTCGATACGGTCACCGTACATTTAGCCGTGGCCAGGTTATAGAGGTCGGTCACCGTCACCACACACGTACCCACTCCCACGGCGATAAACTTGGGGGCGCTGGGGTTTTCAAAGAAACCCACACCCAAGTCACTGCTGGCGAAGCTGTATGGTCCTGTACCCCCGCGCGGCGTAAAATAGTACACTGCGGCCACGGCCAGGTTCAACTGGGACACCGGCAATGATAAACCGTTAACCGTTATAGCCGCCCAACCAATGGCACCCGAAGCGGTCGTGCCGATAACCCGCACCTGCCCAATTTTGGTCGATGGGGCCGTATAGAATCCGGTCTGGCTGATGGTCCCCATGGTTGGATCGGACAAAGACCAGGTTACCGGAGAAGAGGCGGTGAATTGGGCCGTTTCCCCCTGGGCCAGCACGACGGATGGAGGACTGATGATCACCGTTCCCGGTGGTGTCGGTGTTGCGTTGCCACCACCTCCGCCGCCGCCCCCGCAAGCCAACAAGGTCAGCGCCAGGAGAATGACGAGGATGCAGATTCCCGTCAGGCGGGCAGTGCGCCCGGCCCCGGAGACGTCGTCAAGGGTGCTTTTCAAAATCGGTGTTCCTTTATGGTCGATATAGGCTGACATAGTGATCCCCATAAGATGCGGGTTACGGGTTATGGGTCGCGGGTTACGAAATTGAGGCAACTTGATGCTTAATAACAAATACATAATTAGAAACTCGTAACTCAAAACAAGGAGTCATGATATCAGCCATCCCTTAGATAATCAATAACGAGCATCTGAATATCCGGCCTAACCAATCATTCTTTAGAATGGCCAGGCCCAATTCACCATTCGGGCCATCCATCCCGGACGTTGTTGGTCGCTGACTGTGCCCTGGCCGGAATATTCAATTTTCGCATCGGCCACGAAAGAAGACAGCACGACATTCGTCCGGGAAATGTCCCTGGGCCGGACAACGCCGGTGATGGCGATGAGTTGATCTTCATTGTTAATCTTCATGGCTCTGGTGCCTCGAATCTTCATATTGCCGTTGGGCATGACTTCGATGACTCGGGCGGTGATGGTGCCGCTAAGTTTGCCGGTCTGGGTGGTGTCGCCCGAGCCCTTAAAAGTATTCGTGGTCGCGGCCTTGATGGCTGGGTTAAACTGCTCCCCGCTGCCCAAGAAATTACCCATGCCCATATTAGCCGGCAAACCCAACATGGAAGTGACGCTGGCGTCGACGCCAGACGCTCTGCTGGCATTGGTGGTCCCGGTGTTTGTTCCGGTGGTCGTCTCCACAATGGTAATGGTCACGATATCACCCACTTGGCGGGCCTTATAGTCAGCGTAGAGATCGGAGCTGTTGCCTCCCGAACTCCACAAGGATCCCGGACTTTTTTGCTGAGTGGGATAAGTGTCCAAAGCCGGTAACGACTCTTCTTTATCAATTTTGACCTCTTTTTTACTCGAGCCGCACCCGATGCCCAGTAATATGGCCGGCAGCATTAAACCGATGATCAGATTCCGTATCAGTCGCGTTGTCATAATTTCTTCCTTATGGTTAGTTCAACAGTTACCGGTTGCCGGTTGCTTGTTGTTGGTTGCTCGGTGCTCGGTGTATGACACGGCACGGTTATAAGATTAGGCCCCAAACACGAAATACCAGACTCTTGGCGCTGAACCAGTAACCAGGAACAAGCAACGAGAAACAAGGAACGAGTAACTACATCTCCACCCGGACCGTGCCGCCATCCATGACTCGTCCATAGAACTCTTTTTTGGAACTTGTGTTGGTCATTTTAATCATTTCGCCCGCCCGACCTGATTGTTCTGCCCGGCCTTTGGCATTCAATATAATATTCTTATTTTCCAAGATAACCTCTACAACGTCTCCCTTTTTCACCAGGCAAGGATTCAACACATCTGAAGTTTTGATGATTTCCCCGACCTTAATGGATCGTTTCAATTGCTTGCCCACCACCTGATCCACATTCTCAAAATAGCCTTCCGGAATGCCGGCCAGATTCTTTTCGGTCAACTTGACCATATCCGGAGTGACTTCCCGGAGCCGTTCAATACTATGTTTAGCAATCAACACATTGGCCTTGACCTCCACTACGCAGGTCGCAAATATCTTTCGATATTCCTTGCCATTGACCATCACGGAAATAGGCAGACTGACCTGACCCAGATAAGTCTCACCGGATTTGGGTGTAACCATCAGATCCACTTCTCCGGTCGGGATCAAGATATCCTTGGCCCGAAGATTGTCGATGGTCATTTTATCCTTCGACCAGGGCGCCCGATCAAGAATATGCTGCTTGGCCAAGGCCGTAATCTGGTCGGCCGTTACAGTCAGGCCGGTCCGGGAAATTGACACTTCCTCCGGCATAGAAATGGTCACTTCACAATTTAGATCCTGGATCCGCTTAATCTTTGAGATCAGATAGGTTCGTTCCAACAACAGGCTTTGTCCCACCGGCGGTGCGGTCATCAAAAGCAACTCGGCCAGCGGACGGGTCAACCGGGTATCCTCTCCCGAAATCTCAGCCACATCCCGCAAATAGATCTCCGACCCGGTGACCGCGCTTTTGGGCGAAACAACCACATTCACCTGGGGAGCGTCCTGGGCGTAGGATATCCCCGCAGCCATGATCAGGATAATCAGGCCAAGGGCCCCGGTCCCTCTTCTACTTGGTCGTAAGTACATGATTAATTACCTCTTCAGGTTGTTAGCCGCTTGCAGCATTTCGTCGGAAGTAGTGATGGCTTTAGAATTAGCCTCGTAGGCGCGTTGGGCCACGATCATATTAACCATTTCCTCCACCACGGATACATTGGAGCTTTCAACATAACCCTGGGCGATAGTCCCCAGGCCGTCCTGACCCGGAGTCCCGGTGATCACGGCGCCGGAGGCATCCGACTCTCGATAGAAATTGCGGCCCACGGCGATCAGACCGGCCGGATTGGGAAAGCTGGCCACGACGATGTTACCGACCACGTTCTCCACGGTGTTTGATCCCTGACGAACACTAACTGTTCCATCTGCGCCAACGGAAGTACGGACCGTGTCTGGAGGAATGGTAATCGGCGGGTCCAATAAAAAGCCGTCGGAGGTGACGATTTGACCATTCTGATTCAACTTCCACGATGAGGCCCGGGTGTAGGCCGTGTTGCCCAGGTAGGATACCTGGAAGAAACCTTTGCCTTCAATGGCCAGGTCCAGTTCGTTTCCGGTCTGCTGAAAATCGCCCTGGGAGAAATTTTTGCCTACCCCGGCGGGGCGGACACCCAGGCCCACCTGGATCCCGGTCGGCACTGTCGTGTCAGTGGACGAAGCCGAGCCTGGTTCCTTCAGTATCTGGTATAGCAGGTCCTGAAAATCGACGCGGCTTCGCTTATACCCGGTGGTGTTGACGTTGGCGATGTTGTTTGAAATAGCGTCAACATTAAGTTGCTGGGCCTCCATTCCGGTGGCCGCAGAGTAAAGACTTCTTAACATGGCTGTTCCCCCTATTTACTGATTCGGTCGTTAGACGGATCAGGTAACGCTTCTGCCGACATCGGAGATGACACTACTGTAGGTTTCGTCATAACTTTGCATGACCTTTTGATAAGCCTCAAAGACGCGCTGAGTCTCAATCATGTTGGTCATTTCCGTAACGGTGGAGACATTTGATTGTTCCAACATTCCTTCATGCACTTCAGGTTTGTCCACTGGAGTGGGTGTATCTTCCGGGTCAGCTGGAGCCACGAGGTCCTGACCTTTTTTTACCAGGCGATAGGGCTGTTTGAAATCCACGATGTCCAGGTCGGCCACCCTGGCCCCATCTACGTACACGGCCCCTTCATTATCAAAATGGACACTCCCAGGCTGGCCGGCCACCTGAGGGTTAATATCTATGGGCTGGCCGTTCTTGCCTAATACCTGATTGCCATCACGGGTGACTAACTGCCCTTGAGCGCTACGGGTGAAGTTCCCGGCCCGGGTGTAGAGGTTTCCATTAGGCGTTTGGATATTGAAGAAGCCCTTACCATTCAAAGCCAGATCCAATGGTTGGCCGGTGTCTTTTAAGGTCCCCTGGTGCATAAAGGTGTCGGTTCCGGCCACCTTACAATATTGTTCGTAACTTAAAATCATCGGAGGCTCAAGAGAGGTGGCTTCTAAGACATCACCCGGCTTGGTGGTTTGGTCCGAAGCGACATAGTTTAGGAAAACCCCAGGTTTGGCAGGTAACTTAGTGATGTCCACGTCGCCAGGGTGTTGATTCCCGGTGTTAGTCCAAATGGGAGACACGGCCTTAAAGCGCAGTTGATCCTTTTTATAGCCCGGGGTATTGACGTTAGCCAGATTATTGGTAATGGTTTCCATCGCCCGGGTCTGAGCGATTAATCCTGATACGGCGGCAGAAACACCTCGGTCCATGGGCTATCTCCTGTAAGTGTAATAGGGCACTGCAGGATTTAATGCAATATTGAGGCCATGATTGACAGGACACTCATCCCATAAGCCCGTCCAAGCCAGACCGGGCGGTTGGACGCAGCACTAGATGCTTACACTCGAGGATCATTTGCAATTTTGATGCCGGGAGTCAAATTAGGAAAGTCGAGAAAATTCCGGTAGAACGGGTCAGGGGTCCGGCCCGGGGCTGAGGCTAAAATGAATAACCGCATCCGTCAGCCTGGATATGGACGGACCAGGTCAGGCTGAGGCTTCCGGCGCTGGGGGATGAAATTTTGCCGGCAGGTGTCATTTTTTTGACTTGGAGAGATATTTCCGGAAAGGGTCAAGGTGTGGCAGGCTCGTCGCACACATGGGCAATAAAATATGACGATCCACCCGGCAGTAACACTCCAGATGAATCGCCATATTCTGCTTCGAGAAAATTTCTGCGTCGTGCCTTTTTGACCTCAAAATGGGGATTGCCAAATTCAAGCAACCTATCGCCACATAATCCGAGGGGTATTTCGGACAGGGATGCGGTGATAGGTGAACTTGGGATACCCGATCATCATAGCTCCGAAACTGCCGTGTCCGGCCGGCAAATCCAAGGCCGAGATCAAGGGTGGGTAAATAGTCGATGCAGCATAAAAGTACCCGGCCCAGCAGGCCCCCAAACCCAGCGCATAGGCAGCCAACTCCAGGTAGGTCACGGCAATGGTGCAAGCCGAGAGGGCCGGCGGGTAGTCCTTAGGGGCATGGGCAATAATTAGATGGGGCGCCCCGCGCAAGATCCGATCGTCTCCCCGCTCCCAGGCCATCTTGACCAGATCCATATTATGGGCTTTGGCCACCGCCGGATTCTCTTTAACCATAACCCCCATCCAATCCGCCACCATCTGGGTCAGACGCCGCACCTCCGCGGTGTCTTCAATCACCAGCCAGTGGACCGGCTGGGCATTGTGGGCCGAAGGCGCATAACTGGCCCAGTCAATGACCTGAGTCAGCTCCGCCCGCGGCACCGGTTTGTCTTTATAGACTCGGATAGATCGGCGCGATTTCAGGTAAATCTCCAACTGCTCCGGGCTGGGCAGCATATTGTTCCGGAAGGGGGCGCAATCGTCAGACTTCATGGACGTTATTGATAACGCCCCGTGCGGACAAACGGCCACACAATGGCCGCAATTTATGCATAACTCCTGGGCCGGGCCAATAGGAGTGGGAAAAGCATCCTCACCCTTTATCTCGATCAGCCCCAAAGGACACTCCGCCACGCAAATGCCGTCACGTTTGCATCTATCTTGATCAATGGTCAGAAAACTCATATCTTCTCCTGTTCATTACGATCGGTTGGAGTACCAGCCAGCTTTAATCCTTAAGGTGCTCTTCCAGGCCGCACTTTTCCAGCCGGTAACGGAAGGATCGCAGGGTGATCCCCAACAATTCGGCCGCCTTCTGTTTACTGCCGTGGGCCATGGTCAGAGCTTTGAGAATCAACTCACGTTCCACCTTAGCTATTACGTCGTCCAGCTTGATGCCTTCTTCGGGAATGTCAAAACTAAAATCCTCTTTACTGGGCGTCCTATCCTTATATATGGATAGGGTCAGGCTTTCCGGTAGGATGATATTGGAAGACTCCAGGGCTACGCCCCGCTCGATGATATTTTCCAACTCTCTGACATTTCCTGGGAAGTTGTACTCCATAAGCACCTTCATGGCATACGAAGAAAGCTTGTGGATGTCTTTCCCCAATTCGGCACAGTACTTATTGAGGAAGAAATCAGCCAGCAGCGGGACATCTTCCTTTCTCTCCCGCAACGGCGGCACATGGATTTGGACCACATTGAGGCGGTAATAGAAGTCTTCCCTAAAGTTGCCTTTCATCACTTCCTGTTCCAGGTTCTTATTAGTGGCCGAGATAAAGCGGATATCAACTTTGATATCGTTAGTATCACCAACCGGTTTGAAGGTCTTCTCTTGAATCACCCGGAGCAATTTAACCTGCAGCGGAGGAGTCAATTCCCCCACCTCGTCAAGAAATATGGTGCCCCGATGGGCCACCTCGAACAACCCCTGTTTATTGAAGGCTGCGCCGGTAAAGGCCCCTTTCTTGTACCCGAACAACTCGCTTTCGATCAGATTTTCGGGGATCCCGCCGCAGTTGATAGTCACAAATTGTTCTTTTTTTCGGTCACTTAATTGGTGGATGGCCCGAGCCACCAGTTCCTTTCCAGTACCGCTTTCCCCGGAAATATAAACGTTGGTCCTGGTCCCGGCGACTCGTTTAATCAAGTCAAAGATTCTGCGCATCTGCCGGCTTTGACCGATGATGCCACAGAATCCTGTCGTCTCATCTTTTTCTTCAACGGCCTCCCGATTAACTTGAACCCGGCGCCGATTCAGGGCGTTTTCGATAATGGCCTTGACTTCGTCCACATTAAAGGGTTTGGGGATATAGTCGTAAGCTCCTTCCCGCATCGCTTCTACAGCCGTT
>JADFXK010000190.1 GCA_015233625.1 Deltaproteobacteria bacterium
CTTTAAGTTGATATACGAGCCCAGCTTGTCGCGGACGAGTTCCCGTTTGTTTAGGAGAATATCCACCACACCGGCTCCAACTGTCCCCAAACCGATCAACCCAACCACAATATCCTTCATCGACAACTCCTATGCAAAAACGCCCGGCCGAGACCAGCCGGCGATCAGATTGGCCGTCCGGCCGGACCAGGAGGTGTGAGGCGCCGGGTCCCCTGGCCGGTCGACCAAAGATAACGATTATAAGGCGCTACATGATCTTACGTAGCCCCCGGATGGCTTGATTGATTCGATGGGTATTCTCAACCAAGGCGAAACGAACGTGGTCGTCACCATATTCGCCGAAACCACGGCCGGGCGACACCGCCACCTTGGCCTCGCGAATCAGCATCTTGGAAAATTCGACTGAGTCCATATGTTTGTATTGTTCTGGAATTTTGGCCCAGACAAACATGGTCGCCGGAGGCGAGGCGACTGGCCAACCGATGCGGTTAAGGCCGGAAATCAGGCAGTCGCGGCGTTCCTTATAGATATCCACAATTTCTTTAACGCAGTCCTGGGGTCCATTCAAGGCGATGATGGAGGCGATTTGAATGGGTTGGAAGGCGCCGTAGTCCAGGTAGCTCTTGATTCGGGTCAAGGCGTTGATCATATCTACGTTTCCCACGGCAAAACCCATCCGCCAACCGGCCATGCTGTAGCTTTTGGACAAAGAGAACAGCTCGACGCCGACATCTCTGGCCCCGGGAACCTGCATAAAGCTGGGGGCGACATAGTCGTCGAAGACCAGGTCGGCGTAGGCGAAATCGTGGATGACCATGATTTTGTGTTCTTTGGCAAACTCCACCACCCGCTCGAAGAATGACAAATCCACCACAGCCGTGGTCGGGTTGTGGGGAAAAGAGATGATCAGCATCTTGGGGCTGGGCCAGGTTTGTTTATACGCGGCCAGCAAATCTTCAAAAAAATCTCGGTCTTCGGCAATCGGGATGCTTCTCACGTCACCGCCGGCAATGATTGCGGAATAGGGATGAATGGGATAGGTCGGATTTGGGGCAAAAACCACGTCTCCCGGCGTAATCACGGACAAGACCAGATGGGACAGCCCCTCTTTAGCTCCGATGGTGACAATGGCCTCGGTCTCGGGGTCAAGCTCCACCTGATAGCGGCGGCGGTACCAGTCGCAAATGGCATGGCGTAATTTGGTAATGCCTCTTGAGGCGGAATAACGGTGGTTGTGACCCTTCTGGACCGCCTCAACCATTTTGGCCACAATGTGCTTCGGGGTCGGGAGATCGGGGTTGCCCATACCCAGGTCGACAATGTCTTCTCCCTTATGCCGCAGTTCCATTTTCAGAGCGTTGACTGTGGCAAAGACATACGGGGGAAGACGTTTCATCCTCCTAAATTCTTCCATGGAGATACTCCTTACCGTTACCCGGCCTTAAGTTATTGGCCCGGATAATATCGGCTTTTTAGACGTGGTTTAAATTATGCGGTGGTGTCATGATAGTGGGAGAAATTTCGGTTTGGTTAGGGATTTCCGGTCTCGCCGTTCGTCTAGTCAATTAATAGTCAATCAAATAGTCGGTCAATTGATCCCATAGGCCAAAAACTTAAGGGATGACGTCAACAGAATGAGTCGCGGCTTTTCGTAGGCTGCGATGGTTAACTTAAGACCGGTGAATCGGTAACCTTTGGCAGAAAGCGCACAAACAAAAAATATACTATATCGGACAACAAATGTCAAACAATTGGCCGCGGGTTTTTGTCTGCCGGAACAGCCGGCCGAAAACGGCGTTCAGCCTAAAACAAGAGATGAGTCCTGACCTATCATCCTCCGGCCGGTTGCGTCTAACCACGTATCAGATAGTTTTTATGGTCTTGACCGGCCGCTGATGGTTTTCCATTTGGGACCTCTTAGACCAGCCGCCGGCGTTTACAGGCTGGGCGACGAAAATGTTTGACTTTTGCCCCAGGTGAGGCTAAATGATAAAGAGAGGTCTGACCAAGTGTTTGGACAGGTGTATCCTTGTTGAAGCAAAGACTACAATTGCCGGGGACTGGCATCTTGAACGTCTGTTCTCAGGGGTTCGGATGTGCCGACGATTGTCAGTAAAATCAGGAGACTAGATGGACCAGAAAAGCAAGTACGCCATGGCCGGTGTTGATATTGATCAGGGCAACCGGCTTGTCGATCGAATCAAACCCATTGCCAAGGCCACCTTCAGCCCATCCGTCATCACGGATATTGGTGGCTTTGCCGGGCTATATTCCCTTAATGTTGATCGGTACGAAAGACCGGTGCTGATCAGTTCGACCGACGGCGTGGGGACAAAGCTGAAAGTGGCCATCCAAATGGATAAGCACGACACTGTGGGCATCGATCTGGTGGCCATGTGCGTCAACGACATCGTCGTCCAGGGCGGTAAGCCACTTTTTATGTTGGATTATCTGGCTATGGGCAAGCTGGATACCGATAAGGCCGAAGCCATTATCAAGGGAATCGCCACCGGGTGCCTGGCCGCCAAGTGCTCCTTAATTGGCGGAGAAACAGCCGAAATGCCAGGACTATACGCCGAAGGGGATTACGATTTGGCCGGATTTGTGGTCGGCGTCGTGGATAACGACAAGATCATCGACGGCTCAAGCATAGGCGTAGGTAATCAGCTCCTGGGTGTGGCCTCCAGCGGGTTGCACTCCAATGGTTATTCCCTGGTCAGAAAGATTTTTTTCGATCAATTGAACTGGTCAACCAGCCTGTATGTTCCTGAACTCAACTGTACGTTGGGTGAAGAACTGCTCAAACCGACCAAAATTTATGTAGAATTGCTAATGAATCTTTGCCGCGATTGGCAATTGCACGGAATCGCCCACATCACCGGCGGTGGGATCACCGACAACTTACCTCGGGTTCTGCCCGGTTCCTGCCGGGCCGTGATCAAGCGGCATAGCTGGCCTGCTCCTCCGATATTTGACTTAATCAAGACTCATGGCCAAATCCCTGACGAAGAGATGCTCCGAACCTTCAATAACGGGTTGGGATTGATCATCGTCGTCAGCGAAAAGGACACGGCGGATATGGTCCAGCGGATCAAGGCGCTCAACGAAGAAGCTTATGTCATCGGTACCATAGAAGAACGCCCGGAAGGGAGTCCGCCCATCGAGTTTATCGACTAACCACCCGCCTGGCTCCTCCTAATTATGCTTTAAAACTGCCCATAGAAACCAGGAGGACGACCCAGCGGGTGGAAAAGGTTTTTGCCTGGATCGGTCAATACTGGATCGGCACCCAAGAATAGGTGGTGATGCCATCGCACCGGATATGACCGATACCCGGAAAAGGCAGGTGCATCCCGGCCACCAGTTCCCTTCTGTCGGCGGCCCGTTTGAACATAGCCTGCCGGACGGAAACGGCCTGTGGCTGATCAGTGTCGTACTCAATGGACACGTCCGGACGGGAGAACTGGACCGCCAGGTTGTGCACTAAATCACCCATGATCAGGAGCGACTCGGCTCCGGTGCCGACTTCAAAGGCCGTGTGTCCGGGGGTGTGTCCCGGAGTTGGAACCGCTTTAAAGCCTGGAATCAGCACATCGTTATTCGCGAATGTTTTCCATCTGCCCAAGGCGATATAGGGATCGGCGATGCCATGGACCATCTTAAAATACTTCCGGAAGTTCTCCGGCGCCTTCTCCGCTTCAGCCGCGGATAGCCAATAGTCGCTTTCTGCTTTAGCCACATAGACGACGGCCTTCGAAAAAGCCGGCTTGCCTGTGGCATCCCCCAACCCGCCGATATGATCTCCGTGCATATGAGTAATCATCACGGCATCAACTTGGGCCGGATTATAGCCGGCCGCCTTGAGATTCTGCATCATATTGCCAATCCTCGGACTAAATATACTTCCCAATCCGGTATCCACCAATACCAACTTCGAGCCGGTATTAATCAGGTAAGCATTCACCGAAGTCCTGGTTGTGGCGCCGCTGAAGAACATGCGGGTGCGCAGGGCTTGAATTTCGGTTTCTGAAATATTCCGCAGCAATTTCATATCCTGCTCAGTAGATCCGTCATACAGGGCCGTCACCTCAAATTGTCCGAGCATCATCCTATAGTAGCCGGGGGCCTGGGTCTTGACCATGGGGGCCTCAGCCCAAGCGCTGGAGAGGAGGACCAAGAACAACAAAACGCTAATCAGGGCCACCGGGAAGCGCAGGCGGTGAAAAAGGAATTTATGCTTCATGATCATACCTCCTCTTAAAAGATTTTATTTTAGTTAATAATAGCGCCATGTTAGCCATTATGATGGCCGACAAGTTCTTGGAACGAGGCGATGACTTCATCACGTTTGGCCCGAAACCGGCCCGAGTCTTCCCCATCAGTCAACCGAGGCCGATTTAATGCATTCATCAGACTGAACATCTTGATGATCTGGGCCTTGGTAAAACCCTCGCCCCGCAGTAGCTTGAAGGTCTCCCAGGTGCTGGAAAAGCCGTCGGTCAGGGAGTTGGTAATCGATCGGTACAATTCGGGATAGCCGGCCGAAGCCGTGGCCGCGTCCATGGTCTTGTGCCGCCAGGCCATGCCCAGACCGGTGATGTCGAATTCTTGCCGCTCCTGGTGCAGCAACATACCGCTGGTGTAGGTGAAGAAATTGAGTCGATAAAAAGTCAGGCCGCTGGAATTGATCAGTTCACAGGTTTGGCGCAAGGTCTCTTTTGTTTCGCCGGGGAATCCGACGATGAAGGCGCCGCTGGCCATGATCCCGACTTGATTCAACAACGACAAGGTCTGATATGTTTGCTCCACCGTAATGTGCTTGTGCATGTATTTTAGAATGTCGTTGGAGGCCGATTCAATGCCCAGTTCTAAAAACTCACACCCGGCCTCGGCCATGGCCCCGGCTGTTTCCGGTGTCAAAGCATCAACCCGGGCGAAAGTGGACCAGGTGAAGCCGGCGTCCAATTCTTTGATCAAACTGCACACCTCCAATAATCTCGCCCGGTTGGCCGTAAAATTATCATCTGTAAATCTGACATGCCGGACAAACCCCAGTCGCTTAATCGACTCCAATTCCTCGCCCAAGGCCTTCAGACTTTTGTAATTTACCCCCGGAATCAGTTGGCGGTAGGTGCAAAACCGGCAATTGTACATGCACCCCCGGCTGGTATTGACCGGTAGAGACGCCGGCAGGCGGTCGAGGGGCAGTTGATCCCATAAAATGACGCCCTGGTCCATATCAATAGGTTCGGGCTCCCGCGGCGTAAATGTGAGGTGACCTTGATGATCGAACAGGGCCAGATTGGGCACCTCGGCCAGGTCTTGGTCATGGGCCAGGGCGTCGACAACTTTGACCAGGGTTCGTTCACCTTGAGACTCCACGATGAATACATCCACATCCGGCCAGAAGTTGCTGAGGTAATTGAGGGTCTGAGGTTTTAGGCCGGCACCCTTGTCCATGACCTTTTTGACCAGGGAACCGCCGACCACGACCTTGACGCCGGGGTTTACTTCCTTAATATGGCCGGCCATGGACTTGATCTCATCCATGGAGGCAAAGGTGCTGGATATGGCCACAGCCAAAGGATTCTCAGCCAGGGCCGAGTCCAGGTCCGCTTTTTCCAACACATAGTTCTGAATCAACCGGGCCGGGAAACCGTGCCTGGCCAGATAGTTCAGCAGAAATACCCCATTGACCGTCATGGTCCGGCCCAGCGTCAGGAATCGGTCGGCATTCTCCGCGGTGATAGTCACCGGCCGGTTACCGTTCCTGATGTAATTAATCAAGTCCAGCAGGCCCATGTAATGCCCGTCCATTTGAAACTGGACGTGCAGGAGGTTGCGGCCGACGGTTTCTTGTTGCGTGACCAGGTCAAAATCCGAATACCGGTCGGCCTGGCGTTTGGCCCTGGCTAACCCCCGGGTGAATTGTTCGCGGAGGAAGAGGTCGGCGCACGGCTCCTGATTCATGGCCACGATGACGACGGCCGGTTTAATGGAGTTGCGGATACTTGAATTCATTGTCCGGTGATTATTCCTTTCGTCCTGGTAACCTGAGTTCGGCGAGTTTTTTTAATTAAGTCCAAGAAATGTATCCGCAGATGGCGCAGATTAACGCAGATGGAAAAGAGTCACAGATCCAATTTGGCCCTAATCTACGCAAATCGGTGCAATCTAAGGTGAGGCGAGGGCGGAAAACCTTGTTCCGGCAGTTTTATCAGTATCAGGAGCCGGATGCAACCAGTTTTACGCTCTGCCGTCGGATAACTACCTTGACACTTGCTCGGCGCCGTGTTATGAGAGCCACAATTTGGTCATCCGAACAACTTTTTAGGAGAAATCTATATGTCCATCATCGCTCCACTTAGAGGGAGCTTATATAATCAGTCCCTGATTCCGAATCTAGCCGATGTCGTCACGCCACCCTATGACGTTATTCCAGCGGCGAAGCAGGTGATTTATCACGACCGGCATCCCCACAATGTCATCCGCTTGATTTTGGGGCAGGCCCTCCCCGAAGACAACGAATCTAATAATCGGTATACTCGTTCGGCCGGCTGGTTTAAGGAGTGGCAAGCCAGTCAGGTCCTGGTCCGGGATGAAAAACCGGCCATTTACCTGTATGAATTGGTTTATAATGTTCCTAATGGGGCAAGATTGACTCGTCGCGGTTTTATCTCTCTGCTAAAGCTTGAGGAATTCGGTAAAGGATCGGTCTATCCCCACGAACGGACTTTTTCTAAAACCAAATCGGAGCGGTTTCGCTTTAGTTCCATCTGCCACGCCAACTTCAGCCCCGGATTTGTGGTTTACAGCGACCCGGCCATGGAGATACAAAACCACCTGGACCAGGGTAAAGGCCATCGCCCGGTCTGCTCTTTTGTCGATGAAGATAAATTGGAACACCGGTTGTGGGCCGTCACGGACCCGGAGGTCCTGACCTGGGTTTGCCGGCAGATGCGTCCCAAAGATGTGTTTATCGCCGACGGCCATCATCGCTACGAGACATCCATTGCCTACCGGGACATGATGCGTCAGCGATATCCCGAAGCCGGTGACCGGGCCCCGTTTAACTACCGGTTGATGTATTTCTGCAATATGAGCCAGGAGGGCGTGACTATCTTACCGGCTCATCGGATGATCCACCGGGTGCCTGATTTCGACCGGGAAGGATTTCTCCGGCAGGCCCAAGATTTCTTTGAGATCGAAGCCTTAACTTACCAGACCGGCGACCGGGCCGCCACCCTGGACAAATTCAAACAGGTACTGAGTGAAAAAGGCCAGTCTTCCAATACCATCGGTTTCTACGCCAACCAAGACAACACCTTTTACTTGCTCACCCTGCGTCATGGGGCGTTAGATCGGGCCCCCTGGGTCAAGGACGTGCCCAAAGTGCTCAGGGCCATGGACACGGTGGTGCTGACCGACCTGATCTTCACCGGATTGTTGGGTTTCACGGCCAAGGATCAAGACGACGAACATAAGATTCTTTACTCCAGTATCACCGAGGAGGCCCTGGAAAAGGTGTATCAGGGGGAACACGACCTGGCCTTTATCCTGAACCCGACCAAGATCGAGCAGGTGGAGGCGGTGGCCCGGGCTCACCTGGTCATGCCCCGCAAGTCGACTTATTTCTATCCCAAGGTGTACAGCGGGTTGGTCTTCAACCCCATCAATCCGGAAGAAGAAATCTTGGAATTAGCCTGAGTTGCCTTAATGTCGCATCATCCTATTGAAGCGGGGCCCGACGAGACCCTGGACATCCTATTCGGAGGCCGGATAAAGATGCTCCAGCCCAGTCGCGGCTACCGCTTTTCTATTGACGCCATGCTGTTGGCTGATTTTGTCCGGCCGGGCCTGGGCGGAGTAATGGTGGATTTGGGTTGCGGTTGCGGGGTCATTCCGATTGTCCTGGGCTTGAAGAGCGGGGCTTGTCGAGTCACCGGGATCGAAATCCAGCCCGAACTGGCCGACCTGGCCCGGAAGAA
>JADFXK010000191.1:0-4854 GCA_015233625.1 Deltaproteobacteria bacterium
GCAAAGAGTTTCTTCCATGAATAACACCGGCGCCGCCGGGGTCCGCGACTGGTTGCTGGTTTGGACTTAAGAACCTCGGGATTGGGGTTTATCTTCAACAACGATCGGCTTGCGTAACCAACGACATGTTACCGGCGGTCAGCCACAAGAAACAAGTAACCAGCAACAAGAAACAAGAAACCAGCAACTAAAAATGTGCGGAATATGTGGTCTGATATGGGACAGGGCTAATCCTTACCCTGGGGCCGAACCACTGGTTCGGGAGATGATGCAGCGGCAGGCCCATCGCGGGCCGGACGGCGAAGGTTTGATCTCCGGCCCTGGCTTTTGTTTTGGACATCGTCGGCTGGCCGTGATTGACCTGACCACCGGCAACCAGCCCATGACCTCTTCCGATGGACGCTACGTCCTGACCTATAATGGCGAAATATACAACTACATTGAGTTGCGGGAAGAACTCCTTCGGACCGGAACCCGATTCCGAACGTCTTCGGACACCGAGGTGCTGCTGCATCTGCTGATCCAAAAAGGAGACCAAGCCTTTAACGAGCTGAACGGCATGTTCGCCTTGGCCTTCATCGACCGGCTCACCGGCACCTGGCTCCTGGCCCGGGATCACTTCGGGATAAAACCCCTCTATTACGCGTCTATCCAGGACGAAATAATCTTCGCTTCCGAAATTAAGGCCATCTTGGCCCATTCACTCCTTCCTGCCGCGCCTGATTGGTCGTCGCTTCAACAATACTTGACCTTCCAGTTTTGCCTGAATGGACAGACTTTGTTTTCCGGAATCCGGTCCCTGGAGCCGGGGCATTATATCCGCGGCCGGCAAGGGCGGATCACTGCAGCCGGGACCCATTGGGAGATCGATCACACATTAGACGACAGCCGGCCTGAAAAGTATTGGCGGGATAAGCTGCGGGCTTATATAGAAGACAGTGTGTGCCTCCAACTCCGCAGTCATGTTCCGGTGGGGGCGCATCTTTCCGGCGGGCTTGATTCCAGTGCCGTGGCGGCCCTGGCGGCCAGGCATTTAGATCATCCTCTGCCCGTCTTTCACGGTCGATTCTCTGCAGGTGCGGCCTATGATGAATCAGCCTATGCCCAGGCGGTGGCCCGTTTTGTGGGTGGAGAATACCATGAAGTGGTTCCCACGGCTGAAGATTTTGTCGACTGGTTGCCCAGATTGATCTATTATCTGGATGAACCGGTGGCAGGACCGGGGGTGTTCCCCCAGTTTATGGTCAGCCGTCTGGCCGCGAGTCAAGTTAAGGTCGTCCTGGGGGGGCAAGGCGGCGATGAAATATTTTGCGGCTATGCCCGGTACCTCATTGCATACCTGGAGCAAGCCTTGAAAACGGCTATATTTGACCATCAGGAAGAAGGCCCCGCGGCCGTTTCGTTGGCCTCGCTCCTGCCGGGTCTACCTCTGCTCAAGTCATACCGCGGCTTAATGGATTCGTTCTGGCAGGAAGGCTTGTTCGCCGACATGGCGGCTCGCTATTTCCGGTTGATCGACCGAAGCCCGGATTTGGTTGATCTGCTTACCCCGGACGCCTGGCACAGAATGGACCGAGGCCGGATATTCGCCGATTTTTGTCGTGTCTTCAATCAACCCGAGACCAGTTCCTATATCAACAAAATGGCCCTATTCGACCTGAAAACTCTATTACCGGCCTTGCTCCAGGTGGGGGACCGGGTCAGCATGGCCGTGTCTCTGGAATCACGGGTGCCCCTTCTGGACCGACGGATAGTGGAGCTGATGGCGACCATGCCTCCAGCTCTCAAATTCCATGGCGGCGCGGGCAAGAATATTTTCAAGCAGGCCGTGGCCGATGTGCTTCCGCCGCTGGTTTTACAGCGCCAAGACAAAATGGGGTTTCCAGTTCCGCTGAAAGAGTGGATGACCAAAGGACCAGTGCGAGATTTTGTCCATGATGTGCTGGGCTCCCAGTCATGCCGGGACCGGGGTCTGGTTCAAGGTCCGGCCGTGGCCCGGTTGATGGATCAGGAATCTACCTTCGGCCGGCAACTCTGGGGCATCTTGTGCCTCGAATTGTGGCACCAGCAGTTTATTGACCAGGCGAACTAGTGACCGGCCGAGATATCAGACGCGACTACGCCGTCACATCGATGAGCCGGTATTGGCCCCAAAAGGAAGAGGTTGTCGCGGCTTTACCCATTCCCCAGGTTGATCTCGACACCGAGTGGTCGGGGCCGCCGAGAGGGGTGGAGGTGCCCCTGCCCGACTGGGCCGCGGACCTGGGCGTCCGAGGCAGTTTGCTGGTCCCGGCTCAAGCTGTGTCCGTTGGTCCCGGCCCGGCCTGGAGACGGACGGACTGGCTGCTGGCCGCGTTCTGGTACCTAACCGGAGCGGCGGAGCGGCGAGTCGAACAATTGCATGGGCCGATTCATTCCTATGCCTCCCGACTGCGGGGCTGGGACAACCGCTTCTGGAACCGGGCCTGGGTGAATCGGATGGCCTTGTTTCTCAGGCGTTGGGCGGCCAGAGCCAAGGGGATGGCCGAAACCGCCTTGTGTGGCCCGCTTCCGGAGGCCGAGATAATCCTGACCCACGATGTGGACGCCGTGGCCAAGACGATGGCCATACGCGGCAAGGGAACAGTCTGGTTCTGTTTGCAAGCTTTGAAAGGACTGGCCGCAAGAGATAGGACCCGCTTTCTCAGCCTGGGGCGCAAAGCGGCCGGCTTTTTCACCAGCCGGGCTAATTATTGGCGCTTTGACCAGATCAAGGAACTCGAAGACCGGGCCGGGGTGCGGAGTCATTTCAACTTCTATGGCGGACCGGGCGGATGGAACAGGAACCCACGGCAATGGCTGTTTGACCCCGGCTATTCGGTTTTTGACCCGGATGTTCATCGGGAGATCAAGGAACTCTACCAGGGTGAGTGGACTATCGGGCTACACCAATCCTTTGCCGCCTGGAATCAAGATCGACTGATGGTTGAGGAGAAGACCCGCCTGGAGGAAGCCCTGGGTGGGCCGGTGATGAGTTGTCGGCAACACTGGCTGCGGTTTTCCTGGAGAACCACCTGGCCAGCGCAACAGCAAGCCGGATTACGTCTGGACACGACCCTGGGCTTTAATGATCGGCCCGGATTTCGGAATGGAGCGGCGCTTCGCTTTCACCCCTGGGACCAGGCCGAAGGTCGCCCCCTTACCATGGCGGCCTTGCCGCTGGTCCTCATGGATTCGCATCTGTATGACGATGAGGTCTCTACGGAGAACGACCGCATGGCCCGGATGAAGTATTGGATCGATGAGATTCGCCAGGTCCGCGGCACGGCGACCATGAACTGGCACCAGCATACCATGAGCTCGGACTACGGCTGGGCGGAAGGCTATCGGGGCTTGCTGGAGTTGATCTCAGGCTGACTATCGGACCCCTTCAGGATCATTTGTGAACAGGATTAACCTGAGTTTGACGAGTTCTATTGATTGAAAAATATGAATTAATCCGCGGACTAATGAAATCCATAGGCACGTGCGATCATGCGTCTTTTTTAATCTGCGCAAATCGGTGTAATCTGCGGATTGAATCATGCCCCTTGATGCTAATCGCTTAGCATACTCGTCGAACTCAGGTTAGGATTAAGGCCCGAAAATTTCACCCACAACTATTCATTTTCATCCTGTCCGAGGATGTTGTTGGAATTCATGGCTGTTTAATCATCCCGAAGAACGCCATCCGTCGGGACCAGGTATAATCATATGCCCATAATGCCGAAAGATAAATTCCCAGAGGTAATTTCCGGACTGCAGAACAAAGGGACTCCGTCATCTTTGTATCTCCTGTATGGGGAAGAATATCTGTATAAGGCCGCGGCCAGGGAATTAGTGGACACCCTGGTGCCCAAGGCCAACCGGAGTTTCAATCTGAACATGCTGGATGGGGATACGGAGAATGTGTTCGAGACCATTTCGCTGCTAAAAACATTTGGGTTGATGCCGGGGTACCGGGTGACCTGGATGAAGAATTCCCAGATTTTCTATTCCCGGCAGGATGCGGCCAAATTCTTCTTGAAGTCGCAAGAAGCCTACCAGGCCGGGGACAATGACAAAGCGGGACGGTATTTGTTGCACATGCTGGCCATGGCGGCCTGGAAGCTGGAGGACGTCAAGAATGGGGCCTGGAGAAGTATCACCTCAGAGGAATGGAAGAGTGATCTGGGGTTCGATCGAGATGAGGGACAGGCCGCGTTCCTGGATCCGGTGATTGCCCATTGTGTGGAGCGTCATCTAACCATCGTGGGGTCCGATGCCAAGGAGTTGGAAGCGGCGATTAAGGCAGGTTGGCCCAGCAAGAATATATTAGTTATTTCAACAGATCCGCCTCCAGGAGCAATTCCAGGTCTCGGAAAAGCTCGGTCAAGGTAAATTTTCTGGCCTTTTGCAGTATTAGAAACATGGGGTACGGCCCCATGGTGTTAAACGAGTTCTCTTCGGCCGACCCTTTCTTGACCGCCAATTGACTGTGGACATCCTTCTGAAACGCCGGGTAATTCAATCCAGGGGTAAATATCCCGCGGTTATCCAAAACATCGCGGGCCAGAAGAAGGCGCCGCACCTGGGTGGTCAAAGCCGCCAGGACCTGGAGCGTGTGCAGCCCCTGGTCCAGCATGGCCTCGATCAGTTTCAACGCCTTGGACACGTCCTTCAAGACGATGGCCTCCTGGAGTTCGTACAGGGCGTTTTCCTTTGATTTAACCGCGGTTTTTTCGACATCCTCCAGGGTGATCTTAGACCGCTTGCCGACATACCCGACCACCTTTTCCAGTTCTGCGGACAAGGCCCTAAGATTGAACCCGGTCAGGCTGAGCAGATGAGCTTTGG
>JADFXK010000191.1:5003-7984 GCA_015233625.1 Deltaproteobacteria bacterium
TTGTACAGGCTGGTCCGCTTATCCACCGTATCTGTTGAAATAACTAATATATTCTTGCCGGGCCAACCCGCCTTGATCGCCGCTTCCAACTCCTTGGCATCGGACCCGACGATGGTTAAATGACGCTCCACACAATGGGCAATCACCGGATCAAGAAACGCAGCCTGTCCTTCATCTCGATCAAACCCCAGGTCACTTTTCCATTCTTCCGCGGCGATGCTCCTCCAGGCCCCATTCTTGACGTCCTCCAGCTTCCAGGCCGCCATGGTCAGCATGTGCAACAGATATCGTCCCGCCTTATCATTGTCCCCGGCCTGGTAGGCTTCCTGTGATTTCAAGAAGAATTTGGCCGCATCCTGCCGGGAATAAAAGATCTGGGAATTCTTCATCCAGGTCACCCGGTATCCCGGCATCAATCCGAATGTCTTGAGCAGGGAAATGGTATCGAACACATTCTCGGTGTCCCCATCCTGCATGTTCAGATTGAAACTCCGGTTGGCCTTGGGCACCAGGGTGTCCACCAGTTCCCTGGCCGCGGCCTTGTACAGATATTCTTCGCCATACAGGAGATACAAGGACGCCGGCGTCCCTTTGTTCTGGAGTCCGGCGATGACCTCGGGAAATTTGTCTTTCGGCATTATGGGCATATGATTATACCTGGTCCCGACGGATGATAGATTGAGTAAGTAATGCCCGGACCATGATTGGAGGGGCTGGTTTCGAACGAATCATATCCTACTTATTTGCTCCCGTAAGGCCCGCCACTCAGGATGCCAATCGGCGATATCCTCAGACGTTTGCCTGATGCCCTGCAATATTTTCTCCCGAAAAGCCATGGCCCCGGCAAATTCATATTGACGCAAATGTTCATCCATAGCCCAGAGTATGTCTTTGCCTGCAAAGGCGTGGAGATAATGCTGGGATCGGACGCCATTAACCAGAAAATCCGGCAGGTAATTGTTAAAGCAAGCAAGCACATCTTGGACCGTGACGGTCTGAGTGTCCTGATGGGTTTCAACAGCTTGCCGGATGCCTTGCCGGCAGCCGATCTCAGTGAGGTCATCGGGAAAGGGATGCTCTTCTCTCCCACGGGCCGGACCAAACGCCGAAGGGAGGGGCCGAAATCGGCGCCGACACACACTCAAGGCAGTGCGAGCTGCCTGATATATGGCTATTTTATCGCTGGCTTGTCGCAGCGCCTGGCCATACCTAGCGGTAGGAGGTGCGCCATGACCCAACGCCCGAGACACCACCTGCGGGTCAATCAAGTAATTCTCAATCTCTTTTCGTTCCCAGCGCCAACCTAACTGGATGCCATCGCTGGAGACCCACGGACCCGGCTTATTTTGAGGAACTACCCATTGGTCGAGGAAATCGCCGTCAAGCAAACCAAAAACGACGTCTCTCTTAAAAGCCTCACGCCGGGCCTTAATTCGCTCTCCCATGCCATACTTGCCACCCATGGGACGAACCTCGCAAAGGCCTGAAAGGAGTTTATTTAAGACCCGTACATCCGGGCTATTGTTTCCTCCCTCACAAAGCAACAGGGTTACAGGCATAGCCGGCCTCCTTCCAGACGGAATATCTCATCTGGGCTGACCAGGCTGCTGATGGCTTCAGAATGGGTCGTAAGCAGGAATTGGCATCCCGGGCCTATCGTCGGCAACGCCGTGAGCAGGGCTTGAGCCAGCGGAGGGTGGAGGTTAAGATCGATTTCGTCTATGAGTACAACGGAGTTCTTGATTTGCTGTCGAACGAATTCGTATAGAATCGGGAGGACCGCCTGTTCACCTGCGGACATCTCTTCAATATCGTAAGTGCGGTTGCCGTCAGACAGAATGAAGTAGTAGTCTTCCGGAGTTGGTACCCCACCTTTATACATTGGTTCCGGCCCGCTGAAAGACCGTCCGGGAAAGACGATCTTGTACTTGTTTTCCAGTTCCTTCAAGAAATCTAGTTTTCCAGTTGCACCCGCCATCCGGCTGAGTTGCCAGCTATTGAGATATCTCCTCAAACGAGCTACCCCCACGTTATAGGATATCCGTCCCACCGGTTCTGTTTCATCGCGCTCCATCCTGACGGGCGGCGAGGCCAGGTTCCGAAATTGGTCGAACCAAAACACGCCTGGTAATTGATCAAATAGCTCTCGAGCGCTATAGTCCGTTTTCAATAGTTGAGAGGCGTACAATCGTCCCCGAAATTGAAAAAACTGCGCCCTTGATTTGCAAAAACAACGCCGGCCATGAAGACTGAGGGTAACTGTTTTTTCAGAACCGGGTGGTACGAAATTTTCGCGGTTCTGAGACCACCGGTCCGCCGCCTCTTGTGTCGCGTTCAGTTCGTCTTCTGTGAAGTGCACTTCCAGATCGATTTTCGGCTCACCCCACCGCTCATAGCGCCCCGGCACCCAACCGAGCCAATCAAATTCTTCCACCGACCGGGTCCATCCGGCAGCCATGGACAAACATAGCGCCACCGCCTGTAAAACCGTCGTTTTCCCCGTGCCGTTATCACCCAAGAGAAGAAGCTGGTCGGCGATATCTTCCGTGAGACCATTGCGAACTTCAATATCCAGTGTTCTGAATCTCTTGAAGTTCTCGATGTGAATTCTGGCAACTTTCATCAATTAACTCCTCAGGCGGGGTGTCTTTCCACCCGATCTCTCGGCCGAAGCAACGGAGAACGGTGACATGTCAGGCAAGAATTAAAGCTGATTAGGGTACCTGTTATAATGGTCTTTGAATAGTTAAATCAATGTGGTGAGAGCAACTCCAGCAACCGCCGATAGCCTTCCGCCCAGCCATAGTCCGGGCTCATGGTGTGCTGGTGCCAGTTTATGGTCGCCGTGCCGCGGACCTGACGGATCTCATCAATCCAATACTTCATCCTGGCCATCCGCTCTTCTTCGTTCGTCACATCATGACCATACAGGTGCGAATCCATGAGGACCAGCGGCAAGGCCTCCATGGTTAAGGGGCGAC
>JADFXK010000192.1 GCA_015233625.1 Deltaproteobacteria bacterium
TCATCGGTACCGTGAAAAAGAATGCCATCATGATGGTCGACTTCGCCCTGGATGCGGAACGTAACGAAGGAAAGACCCCGCTGGAGGCCATTTACCAGGCCTGCTTGCTAAGATTCCGGCCGATCATGATGACCACCATGGCCGCCTTGCTGGGAGCCTTGCCTTTGGCCATAGGGACCGGCCTGGGATCGGAACTCCGCCATCCTCTGGGCATTTCCATCGTCGGCGGTCTGATCTTCAGCCAGATTCTTACCCTTTACACAACTCCGGTGATCTATCTCTGGTTCGACCGGGTGGCCGGGCGCTTCGGCAAACGCCGTTTTCAGCACTCACCTGGAGACAATCTGACGGCATCACCAGCGGCGATTATCGAAACTTAAAACCTGAAGGCTAAGACCAAGAGCTCTATGAACATATCAGCACCTTTTATAAGACGACCGGTCGCGACCACGCTCCTGACGATTGGCATGGCCCTGGCCGGGATAATCGCCTTTCAATTCTTGCCCGTCTCGCCTCTGCCCCAGGTTGATTTTCCGACGATCCAGGTCACGTCGTCCCTGCCGGGAGCGGATCCAGAGACCATGGCCACCTCTGTCGCCGCACCTCTGGAAAGGCAATTAGGCCACATCGCCGGGGTAACCGAGATGACGTCGACCAGTTTCACCGGTTCGACCAATATCGTGCTACAGTTTGAGTTGAACCGCGACATCAACGGCGCGGCGCGTGATGTCCAGGCCGCGATTAATGCGGCGCGCAGTTACCTGCCGGCGAACCTGCCCGAAACTCCCAACTATCGCAAGGTCAATCCGGCTGATGCCCCGATTCTCATCCTGGCCCTCATCTCTGACAAGGTTAGCAAAGCTGCGATGTATGACGCGGCGTCAACCATTCTCCAGCAAAAGCTGGCCCAGGTAGAGGGAGTGGGCCAGGTATTCGTAGGAGGCGGCTCATTACCCGCGGTCAGGGTGGAATTAAATCCGGCGGCTTTGAACAAATACGGGATCGGCTTTGACGACGTCAGTACTATGCTGCGCACCACCAACGTCAACCGCCCCAAAGGGCAACTGGCCGACCAGACCCGGACCTGGGAGATAAAGGCTAATGATCAGCTTTTTAAGGCTGAGCAGTACCGGTCCTTGATCGTCGCTTACCGGAATGGGGCGGCAGTCAGGTTGTCGGATTTGGGCGAGATACTAGATTCAGTGGAGGATATTCGGGCCGAGGGATTCGTAAACGGCCGGCCGGCCGTAATGGTGGTTATATTCCGGCAACCTGGGGCCAACATCATCGAAACGGTCGATCGGATCACAAATCTACTCCCTCAATTAAAGGCTTCTATTCCCCGGAACATTGATCTGCCGATTGTGCTCGACCGAACCCCGCCGATCCGCGGTTCTCTGAAACACGTCGAATTTACGCTGATTATTTCAGGCGTTCTGGTCATCCTGGTTGTCTTCGCCTTCCTGCGCAATGTCCGGGCCACTCTTATCCCCAGCATTGCGGTTCCGGTTTCGCTCATCAGCACCTTCGGAGTGATGTACCTGTGCGGCTACAGCCTGGACAACCTGTCCCTCATGGCCATGACTATCGCCACGGGTTTCGTCGTTGACGATGCCATCGTCGTGCTCGAAAACATCACCCGATACATGGAAAAGGGGGAATCACCGCTGCAAGCGGCCTTTTCCGGGGCAAAAGAGATTGCCTTCACCGTCTTGTCCATGAGCTTTTCTCTGGTCGCGGTATTCATCCCCATCCTGTTGATGGGGGGCATGGTCGGCCGACTGTTCCGCGAGTTCGCCGTGACCCTCTCCGCAGCCATCTTGATTTCTCTCGTAGTATCTCTAACGACCACGCCCATGATGTGCGCCGTGCTCCTAAGGGATGAAAAAGACCGCGTGCACGGGCGCCTCTTCAGGGCCAGTGAACGGGTATTCGACCAGATGCGTCACGGCTACGATGTCAGCCTTCGCTGGGCATTGAGGCACCCCCGGTTCATGCTTAGCCTGACGGTGCTCACGGTGGGGGTCAGTATCTATTTGTTCATGATCGTCCCCAAGGGCTTTTTCCCCGAGCAGGCCACCGGGCGCATCAGCGGCAGCATTATCGCGTCGCAGGACATATCGTATCAGGCCATGAGAGGCAAATTGTCGACCATCGTCGATATCATCAAGAGCGACCCGGACGTGACTTACGTGACCGGCTTCACCGGCGGCGGCGGTCGGGGCGGTTCGACCACCAATACGGGCAGAATGTTCATTTCACTGAAGCCGTTTGAGGAACGGAAGGCCAGCGCGCGGGATGTGATTGGGCGACTGCGAAAAAAACTGGCCCAAGTCGTGGGGGCCCCGACATATCTTCAGGCGGTGCAGGATTTGCGCGTCGGGGGAAGGGGCGGCGCCGCTCTGTATCAATACACGCTCCAGGGAGACAACCTGGCTGAGCTGAACACCTGGGCTCCGCGGATGCTGCAGCAACTGCAGACATTGCCCGGGCTGGTGGATGTAAACAGTGATCAGCAGGACAGAGGATTGCAGGCGTCACTGGTGATCGACCGCAACGCGGCGTCTAAACTGGGGGTCACCTCGCAACTTATAGACAATGCCCTTTATAACGCCTTCGGACAACGCCAGGTCACCATCAGCTACACTATGTTGAACCAATACCATGTGGTCATGGAAGTAGCTCCCAGCTTTTGGCAACGCCCCGACGCACTGCAGAACATTTACGTTCGCTCCTCCACCGGGGCGGAAGTACCTTTAAGTAGCTTCACCCGCTATGCGCCGAAGGCTACCTCACTTTCCGTAAATCACCTGGGGCAGTTTCCGTCGGTGACCGCCTCGTTTAATCTGTGGCCGGGAGCCGCGCTCGGGGATGCCGTGCTGTCGGTCGAAGAGGCCGCTCGCAAACTGGGACTGCCGGCCGACATCCGGGCCAGCTTCCTGGGTACGGCCCAGGCTTTCAAAGCCTCGTTGGCCAATCAACCGTTGCTGATTCTGGCCGCGCTGGTGACGGTCTACATCGTGCTCGGAATACTGTACGAAAGTTACATCCACCCGATCACTATCCTCTCCACCCTGCCCTCAGCCGGTGTCGGGGCGCTTTTCGCCCTGTTGGTCTCACGCACGGAACTCAGTCTTATCGCCATGATCGGCGTCCTTCTGCTGATCGGGATCGTCAAAAAAAACGGCATCATGATGGTCGACTTCGCCTTAGCCACCGAACGCAAAGAAACCGTCAGTTCCGCTGAGTCGATTTATCAGGCCTGTCTTCTGCGATTCCGGCCCATCATGATGACGACCATGGCCGCCCTTCTGGGGGCACTGCCGCTGGCCGTAGGAGGGGGAGTCGGGGCGGAACTTCGGCGCCCGCTGGGCATCGCCATCGTCGGCGGGTTAATCTTCAGCCAAATGCTTACACTTTATACAACGCCGGTCATTTATCTTTACATGGACCGCTTTCGGCTATGGGTTCAAGACGTCCGGATAGGACGCCGACTGCGGAGAGCAAAAAAGATTGTTTAATGCTCGTTGCTGGTTGCTCTTTGCTGATCAATGTCATTACCTTAAGATTCCGGATTGGTGTCCGCATTACCCAGGGTGGCGCTTCGCTGACCCTGAGGCGAGATCAAAAAGGTACAATTATGACCGTTCAAAGTATAACAAAGTTCTTCAAAGCCTGCCCGGAGCCGCCGAGGCTCAGATTCGCCGCTGTGGTCGGGGTACTTCTTCTTTTCGCCGGGTGCACGGTCGGCCCGAATTACGTCCGTCCCAAGGCTGCCGCACCCATCGCTTATAAAGAATCGGAAGGCTGGAAAGTCGCCCAGCCCAGGGACCACCTCATCCGTGGGGCGTGGTGGGAAATCTTCAATGATCCTCAGTTGAATGCTTTGGAGGAACAAGTCAACATCTCGAACCAAAATCTGGCTGCGGCGGAAGCTCAGTTTCGACAGGCCCGGGCTCTGGTTCAGTCGGCTCGGTCCGCCTTTTTCCCCCAAGTCACTGCCGGAGCCGCGGCCACGCGCACCCGTCGGTCCTTAAACACGGCTGGCGGTTCTAATATTTCAGCCGGCCCGGATACAGACCTGATGCTACCTGGCAACGTATCCTGGGAATTGGATGTTTGGGGCCGGGTTCGACGGGCTGTAGAATCCAGCCAGGCCAGCGCTCAGGCCAGCGCCGCGGACCTGGAAGCAACCCGCTTGAGCCTCCAGGCCGAACTGGCCCAGGATTATTTCTCGTTGCGCGCCTTGGATGCTCAGAAGCGGCTTTATGATGAAACGATCACCGCCTACCAGAAGTTTCTCCAAATGACCAAAAACCGATACGAAAAAGGCGTGGCCTCCAAGGCTGACGTGCTTCAGGCGGAAACCCAGCTCAAATCCACCCAGGCCCAGGCGATCGACGTCGGCGTGGGGCGGGCCCAGATGGAGCATGCCATCGCTTTGCTTATGGGAAAACCCGCCTCAGACGTGTCCATTCCTGTGGCCCCCCTGGCGACGATTCCGCCGCCTATACCCACCGGCGTGCCATCGGAACTCCTGGAACGCAGACCCGATATCGCCGCGGCCGAAAGACGGGCCGCCGCCGCGAATGCCCAGATCGGGGTGGCCGAGGCGGCTTTTTATCCCAAAATTACGCTAAGTGGATCAGGAGGATTTGAAAGTTCGAATTTGTCCAATTGGCTGTCGTGGCCCAGCAGTTTCTGGTCCGTGGGGTCGGCCCTTGCGGCGACCTTGTTCGACGGAGGTTCACGGCAAGCTCTGAGCGATCAGGCGCGGGCGGCTTATGACGCCAATGTGGCCGCCTATCGTCAAACAGTGCTTACAGGATTTCAGGAGGTTGAAGACAATTTGGCCGCGCTTCGGATCCTCGAAGAAGAGGGCCGGGTCCAGAACGAGGCGGTAAAGGCCGCAGAGCAATCCGTAACCGTGAGCACTAATCAGTATAAGGCCGGGACGATCAGTTACCTGGAAGTCCTGGTTATTCAGCAGATCGCCCTAACCAACGCGCGGGCCGCCATCAATATCCTGGGCCGTCGGATGACCGCCGGTGTTCTGCTCATCAAAGCCCTGGGCGGAGGATGGCAATCTTCCGATTTGCCTTCTGCCGACAATATGGCCGGCAACCTGGAGCAAGGGCCCAAAAAACGTTAGCCGGGAGAATTTGCGAAGTGGATCAAGAAACAGGAAAACCGAAAACCCGATCGCGTGAAGAATTCGTCGCCTTTTTGCAACAAATCGGCCAAACCAATATTGACGGCCGGCCGGCCCAAGCCAGTCGAACCGCTTTTATCACCGCCTTTATGCGGGCCTTCCACTCCATCAACGAAAACCCCAAGGTCTTCGATGACTCGATGGCCGTGCGGTTGCTTTCCACCGAGGAATATGCTTTTTTCGAGGAGATGTACTACCGAGGGACGGTGAAGGACGAAAGCGAGGAGCTTCCTTCGCCCGCCCAACGCCGAGCGGTTGTCACTGCGGTCTTGCGGGCGGGGGCGGCCGGAGGGGTGCTCAGCCGAGCCCGGTTCGCGGAAGACTCACTTGAGAAGGCCATAATCCAGGGTGTTCGGCAGTATGTGCTTTTGGGAGCCGGGCTGGACACCTTCGCTCTTCGCCGCCCCGACCTGCTCGACAAGATTCAGATTATTGAGGTAGATCATCCAGCGACTCAGGCCCTCAAACGCCACCGTCTGTCTGCGATGGGTTTTTTGGCGCCGCGCTCGCTGCAGTTCATCGCCGTCGATTTTGCGCAGGAAAATTTGCCTCACGCCCTTTCCCGCTCTTCCTTCAATTCTAAAATCCCGTCCTTTTTCAGTTGGCTTGGCGTAACCTATTACCTGGCGCGAGAAAATCTGTTCCAGGTTCTCCACAGCTTAAGCGAGGCAGCCGCACCGCACAGCCAGGTGGCCTTCGATTATATGGATATCGAAGCTTTCGATCCGGACATGGCCACGCCGCAAGTCAAAGACCTCAGGGACAAAGTCCGGCTTTTGGGTGAGCCGATGAAAACAGGCCTGGATCCCAAGACATTGGAAAAGGACCTGAGTCAGGTCGGATGGAAGCTGGTTCAGAACCTGGCGCCGAAAGATATAGAGAAAATCTATTTTCAAGACGGGACGGACGGATTTCGCGCCGGAAAGCACATTCACCTTGCCCTGGCGGCCTTGCCCGGCAAATGAGCATCTTTCATCCATAACGGCCCATGCCTCAAGAATTAACGGGTTATCGAAATAACCTTTACAAAACAATAGGAACATCGTATAGTCGGATCAATCCCCAACCCCAAAAACTCCCAATAGTTATAGCAGATTTTCATCCCGTCCACGACTGTCCAGGTCCACCCCAAATGAACTTGAACTGGTAACAGGAGATAGCGAAGTGAAAATTTTGAGAAGGTTGGTTATGGTTACCTCGGTTATCTTGTGGGCCGTCACCGGATCAGCCTTAATGGTCTGGTCACAGGATAAACCCCAAGGCATTCCGCCAAAGTCCAACTTAGACGAGGAAAAGCTAAAGGCAAATATCCTGGCTCGGATCCGGACCGTCCCGAAGGGAGAAGCATCGGGTAGCCGAACTTTTGAGGCCGTCTCGGTGGTGATCAAGAAAGAAGTCCCGTTCACTCTGGGATCAATGGAATTCTTTGCGGTCAGAGCTATGTTGGTCCCGCCCATCATGGCGACCGACCAGAAGCCGGGCGTGTTGGATCTGATAGTCGACTATACCGGCCGGTTCCGGTTCACCGATATACGAGATTTGGTTACTGGAAAGATCCTGACCCAGGAGCCCCTGGCAGAAGCCGGCCGAGTCAAGATTCCGGAAGGCTTTAGGGTGGTGACACTCGAGGGATCAAGCCGACATGACGTGGCGCTGGTGGCGAAGCCGACCAAGTCCAAACTAGACGAGCAAAGATTAAAGGACAATGTTTTGACCCGGGTCCGGACCGTAAGAAGTAATGGGGCGCCGGAGGCTAAAAACCTTGGGGGCTTCGCCGTGGATATCAAGAATAAAGTGCCTTTTGAGGTGGGATCACTGCGTCTATTCGCAGTCAGGATGACGGTCCTTCAGCCTAGCCCCGCAATCGACCCAAAACCGGGTAACCTGGCTTTGACCGTGGACCATACCGGCCGTTTTCAGTTCTCTGACATAGATGAGCTGGCCACCGGGAATAGCCTGTCTCTTGCGGCCATGACCGAAGCCACACGAATTAACATCCCGGAAAAATTAGAGTTAGCGGTATTTAATGGATCCGGAAAACATAACGTCGTGACTGTTTCAGATCCCTTTTGTCCGGCTTGCCGGAAAGTGTGGAATCAACTGTGGAGCCGCCGCGACAAACTTAAGTCGATTAAGATCTGCCATTATCCGGTGCATCCCGGCTCTGAGGTAGCCTGCGCCATCATAAAACACGCCCACGCAAAACACATCAGCCCGGCCGAGGTAGCCAATTTTGCCTACACCAAGCTGGAGCAGAAGGAAAAGCCTGAGGAAATAATTCAGCAATTCTTTGACGCCTTTCCAAAGCTCCGAAAAAGCCTGGGCGACAACCCGACGGCGGCTTACAAAACTCTCAAGGCCTCCTATTTTGCTTTGTTAACCGCTGAGGTGAATGAAACGACATCCCTGGGTGTCACCTCGGTTCCCATCGTCTTCATTGACGGGACTATGGTCATTGGGTTCGAAGAACAGAAAATTGTCGAGTTAACGTCATGAGGCCAGGTTCTTCACCGTTCCTCTCGATCGTCAGCCTGGCTGGATTTATCTATTGTATCTGCTCGGCCGCCGGATTGACAGAATCTTGGTGTTTCACCCAAGGTTGCCAGGTCTATAAAGACTATTCCTTCGCCGGGATATCTCTTTATTGGTTCGGCGCCCTGGCTTTCGCTATTTTGTCGGCTTTTTCCCTGATCCGGCCGGGGTCCAAGTATCTGTTGGGGATAGCCTCCTTATTTGTCTTGGGTGACTGTTTCTTTCTCTTTTTTCAATT
>JADFXK010000193.1 GCA_015233625.1 Deltaproteobacteria bacterium
AGCAAAAGGAAGCATTATCGTTCATCCCGCACTTTCGGTCCCCCACTCTGTGGTTGTTCAAATTGTTTAACATTCTTAAAGCCTGTTAAGGTGACTGCTCCCCTAGCTTACGCAAGGGGCTTCTATGCTGGTTACCCTGCCAACGTGTCCAGCCCGACACGCAAAATGTTTAGGGATGCGGCAAAATCCCGGTTGGTCACAAAGCCGCAAGGGCAACGATGGGTCCGAACAGACAAAGATTTCTTCACTATCTCACCGCACTCCGGGCAAATTTGAGAAGTATGGTGCGGAGGTACGGCAAGCACTTTCTTGTTCTGTTCGGCGGCCTTATAGCCCAAGATGTTTAAGAACCGACCCCAAGCCGCATCGGCGATGGATTTGTTCAGCCCGGATTTGGCCCCGGCCCCATTGGGGAGGTATTCCCCATCCTGGCCTTGTTTGGTCTTTGGCCTTCGGATCATCCTACGAATGTCCAAGTCTTCGTGGAATATGGCATCTGCCTTGGCCAAAAGAGAATTAGCGGTCTTATGCAAAAAGTCATGTTTCAGACATCTGATCCGGTAATAGACTTTCTGAATAGCCGCCAGGAGGTTATACCACTTCTTACTTCGCTTTTCAGCTTTGGCAAAGCGCCGTTGCAACCTTCTCAGCCTGGTCAGGTTATGGCCGTAATATTTTGGGGCAGGAACATGAGAACCGTCGGAAGCATATAGAAAATCAATCAAACCCAGATCGATCCCAATAGAAGGTAACAAGTCCTGTTTAAACTCGACATTGAACGGAAGTTCAACTGAGAAACAGGCAAACCACTTGCCGCCTTCTTTGGTGACCGCCAGGGTCTTGATGTTGGCTTCGGCTGGTATCTCTCGATGATAGCATATCTTAATCTCACCAACTTTGGGAACGTTGATGACTTTGTTGGACGGGCGAGCAAAATGTTGAGGGTAAGTGATGGAATTCCATTGCCCCCGCTTCTTGAACTTGGGGAAACCGGGTGTTTCTCCGGCTTTGGCCCGGCGGAAAAATGCCTTAAACCCTTTATCCAAACGTTTAAGAACATCCTGCAAAACTTGTGAATAGACGTTCTTAAACCAGGGCCGCTCCTTTTTTAAAGCAGGCAGTTTGTTGGCCTGATCCTCATAGGATAGAGATTTCTTTTCAGATTCATACACATCCATCCGATCTTTGAGGCACCAGTTATAGAGATGGCGGCACATGGAAAATTGGTTCTCAAGAGTAGAAATCTGAGATTTAGTCGGATAGAGGCGATACTTATATGATTTTTGAGTAATCATTTCAGTTGTTGGTTCTCGACGTATCTTTTCAAATCAGCAAGTTTCACTTGACCGGTGGTCGAAATGAAATAGGACGGCGACCAGAACTTGTTTGTCCAAAGGTGCTTGGAAAGTTCCGGAAATTCAGTTTTAAGTTTTCTCGATGTAACGGCCTTCAAGCTATTGACAAAACTTGAAATTTTTATCGCCGGCTTTGACGAAAAAAGAATATGAATATGATCGCTATCAGTTTCTTGTTCAATGATGGTAATTCCAAAATGCTTAGCGATCTCTATAGTCAACTCTTTAAGTCGCTCAGAAACACGACCGGTCAGAACCTTTTTCCGGTATTTGACACAGAAAACAAGGTGGAACTGAAGCGAATATACGGAGTGACATCCCTTGTCGAGATTATATTCCATGCCTTGTAATATAGTTAGAACAGATCATGCAGTCAAGCAAAAAGATGTTTTTCCAGGCCGTTTCCGCCTTCGCGACAAAGCGGCTCGGCAGGAAAACAGCCCGGAAAAAGCGCCTCTCATCCCCGACCTTACGGACGGGGTCTTCTCGGCGCACTAAGATAAACTTTTTCTATTTTGCGATTAGCATCCTTGTATTTTCTCTTAATGAGTCTTCCGGACAAGGTAACCAAATCTGCATTTGGCTTTATGCATGTCTCGGGCGAACCAGGACCGTGTTCATTAGCATAACAAGTTAAATAAATGCATACTAACAGCACTAAGCTAACGCTTATAATCCGTAATAGATTAGTCCGCATAGATTTACCCATTACCGTCCGCAACTTTGTCTATTGCCCCGGGGGACGCGGCGAGTCATCTTTGGTTCCAGGCATCCAGCCTTCCATCTGCCTGATGAAAATCGTTGATTAGCCGATATTACAATTTCTCCAGGCACACGATCCACCAATTTTCTTAACCCAACCTTGGTTGTGGTGATCAAGTCGTTAGGGATCAATCCAGTTGAAGGGCGGATACGTGGCGGGGTCGACGAGCGGATCGGGTGACCCTGTCTATCGAAAGTATCCCCACATGGGTATCGCAAAAAAAAACGGTCAGGGACATCCTCGACAGCGCCTAGGCTCATAATGACTGTTGCCACTGTCGGGGGTGTGTGCTGACCGCAAGTGGCGTGTATGCCACATCTATCTGGAAAGATCAAGCCTTTTTTTAATTCTTTTTTAATTTTTATATAATACCTTTCAATATCCGTATGTTACGCAGATCATGCCGATTGTTTAGGCTCAAATTCATAGTCAGCCGGCCCAAATAAAGCGGCCCACTGAAATAGGCCAGTAAATCAGTGGACCGGCAATAAAATGTGGATATAAATATAAAATGACGTAACGCAGGGTTAGTAATACCATAGCCCCAGTCACTTTTTCAAGTTAAAAAATCGTTAAAATTTGTGATGTTATTCAGGTTTTAACGTTAAGAAATCGTTAAAATTTGTGACCCTATTCCGGAAGCAACTGGCGGGTTGGGGTTTGGAATCCCTGTGATGGAAGAGTCTTATTCTCTTTGGCTGATGAAGATATGGACGAGCCGCCCTTGGCGGAAACCGGCCGGCGATTTGATGGGGGGAAGCCAACGCGGTCAGGATGGCGGTCGATAGGAGAGACTGGCTGCCAATCCGATTATGTGACCTTGTGTATCGAAAAATGGATACCGAAAAAAAAGAACGGTCAGGGACATCCTCGACAGCGCCTAGGCTCATAATGACTGTTGCCACTGTCGGGGGTGTGTGCTGACCGCAGGGGGTTCATGCCATATTGAGTTGGAAAGATCAAGTATTTTTTATAAACGTTTTTCATTTTTTATGTGATTTCTTGGAATATCCGTAGATTACACTGATTGCGCAGATTATGTATTTTCAAATTCATCGGCGCGCGTCCCGAAAGAAGGATGCTGAGGGTTTTTGATATTTGAGAAAATCAAGGAAGTGAAAGACCACAGATGTTCAAAGCTCTATAACCAACCCGGCATTCGACTTATCTGATAAAATTATTTTGCTCTTTTTAGGCGCTTATGGTAACATATAAAAATTGCTAAACTTTCATTATGGAGGCTTTGAAAAAATGCCGGCAAGAACTATTGAACACGTTAGAGGAAGCGAGCTACCCATCGGCTGGCTGGAAAAATTTGGTTTTTTGCCTGATCAGACGTTTACCATTATTCTGGAAGACGACGATGGGCGGGAATATGACAATAGAGAGCTTAGGCCGGAATTTGTTGCAGAAATAAAACAGGATGACGAGGATCTCCAGGCGGAGCAATTAACCGAATTTGAAGCTGCGACCAATTTCCGAACCCTTTTATATAAAGGCATCGGCAAGGGGAATGTCGCCTCTGAGGAAGAAGCTGCCCGGATCGCCGTCGAAGCAACAGCATTTGCCAGACAAAAAAGATAAAGATCGTTCTGTTGGACACGAATGCGGAATGTAAGCTTAAACCTTCACGCAGGAGATGTCCATACAATGATTCAAAAAAACCGGTTAATCTGACCAATTTTGTCCAAAGTCCAAATCTATATTTGATGGCCAAATGTCGCAAGTGTAAAGGTGATAAGAGATGACGGAGTCTTGCCTAAAGCATAACCAATCATCCAGCTCCGGCTGTCCGCTGAATTCATCGTTGGGCGCGGTCTCGCAATCGTGGGCAAGGCAACAGTAAGTGGTTAAAGCGATGGGTATGTGTCAGACACCAGGCAGCAAGTATCTTAAAACCGCTTCCTCCTCATTAACGAAAAACTGCTTTTGCCTGAAAAACTAACAGACTGCTGTTCCCGGCCAAATGACCTCGAGGTGCTTTTTTATTGACAAACCAAACAGCAATCGACATCCTGTAAATATCAATCGCTCGATTACCGTAGGGCTGGTTCGTCAATTGTGATCAATTGCGAAAAGTGTGCCTTATGCCAAAGAGCCACGAAGGCTGCACCTCTTGCTCACAAGAAGCAATCAGGGTGGGGCCTTTTCTATTTTGGCATCCACAACCCTTAACCTGCAACCCGCAACACGTACCCTCCCCCACCAAAGCGGCTTGTATCCAAAAGTGTTGCTTCCCATTGATGATTATGATATCACGAAGCCGCGTCAGGATAAGATGACTGAAAACCGGTCATGGCATCCATATTAAATGCTGGAGGCACGGATTATGTGTGGAATTGCCTGTTTTTTAAGTAATCGGAATTGGATGGAGCCGCCTGATTTTGCCTTCTTGGACAAACTGGCCGCCGAAATCACCGCCTGCCGGGTCGAGACCGCTGATTTAGAGCAGGTCAAGGCTCTCTTAGACCAAATTGCCGCCGGATTTGACCGGTTGATGTCTTTTGGGCTGCACTTAGAACTGATCGAGCGGACGGTGAACGCCCAGCGGATCTCCCGGGTCCAGGGATTTTTAAAGGCTGTTCAAGAGCGGCTGGGCCGGATGATCGCCTCCGGCGGGACCAGCGACTGGCTCGAAAAAATCCTGGAAACGACCAACGATTACTTATGGCAGGTGGAGTGGGAAATCCGGAATAATGTCCAGCGGACTTTAGACCTGATGCCGGATAAGAATCCGGGCGGGGTCGATCGGGGCCGGCATTTTACGGCCTGGTCTCTGGAACAGGTCTTGGAGAACCTGGACCGACTGGAAGTTCGGGGCCGTGATTCCGCCGGGCTGGCAGTATTGTTGCTGCTGCGTGAAAGCGCTGATTTCCGGAGGATCTTGACTCCGGCCCAGTGGACCGAACTGGATCGGCGCCAGGCCATTCCGCTGGCCGGGAATCTCCGAGTCAACCTCCGCCAGACGCCCACCGGCCAGACCATCATGGTCTTTCAGTATAAGGTGGCCAATTTAGTCGGCCGACTCGGCGACAACACCACCCGCCTTCGGGAGTATATTCGGCAAGACCTCCTCCTCTGGGCCCTGGCCGGAGCGGTGGACCAGATCAACATCATGGCCCACACCCGCTGGGCCTCCAACGGCATCATCAGCTTACCCAATTGCCATCCCGTGGATGCGGCCTTAGAGGGTCGGGAAGACCGGTTAACCAGGGTCGATGAGTCAGCTCTATTCGTCTTGAACGGCGACGTAGATAACTATCAGACGCTGCTTGACGAGGTGGTCCGGGGTCAGGGCTATGCCGTTCATCCGGCGATTACCACTGACGCCAAGATTTTACCGCTGTTGTACCGGCTGGGCACGGACTCCGGCAGTTCACCCGAAGATCGGTTTTCGGCCATGGTCCAGCGGGCGGCCGGGTCGGTGGCCATTGTCATGCAGCATCCCGGTTATCCCCGGTCGTTATTCCTGGCCCAGAAAGGCAGCGGACAAAGCCTGTACCTGGGGAAGACGGCGGATGGCTGGCTGGTGGCCTCCGAGATTTACGGCCTGGCGGCCAGGACCCGGACGTCCTATGGTCTGCCGGGAGCTCAGGGGGGCGGGGTTCAAGTCACCCTGGAGGTGGGCCGGGGGGCCGGAGAGAGTCTGGCCGGCAACTCCTGGGAGAGCGACCTGGTCATCGGCCGGTTCCTAGATGACGACCGGACTAACCAGATTCCGTCCGAGCCGATCTACCTTTTTTCCCGAGATATTTACCGGGGCGCCTACGACTATTACCTGGAGAAGGAAATCCGGGAGGCCCCCGAGAGTGTCCGCAAGACGATTAAGGGCAAATACCGGTCAGCCGGGAACCGGGTGGACTTCCCGGTGGCGGATGGGGAATATTTTAACCACCTGGTCAGCCGGTTGCATAACCCGGACCGACCGCCGATTCGCCGAATTATGATTATCGGGCAGGGTACCGCAGCCGTGGCCGCTATGGGTACGGCCCATCTGATTGATCGGGCCCTGGCCGGGTCCGGGATCCGGGTGGACTGGTCCAAGGCCTCGGAGGTCTCGGGGTTCTCCTGTGAGCAATCCTTAGACGATACCCTGCTGATCGCCATCTCCCAGAGCGGCACAACCACGGATACCAATCGGACGGTGGATGTGGCCCGGTCCCGCGGGGCCTGGATTCACGTCATTGTCAACCGGCGCAACTCGCCTCTGGTCTCCAAATCCGATTCGTGTTTGTATACCAGCGACGGCCGGGATGTGGAAATGTCGGTGGCCTCGACCAAGGCTTTTTACTCCCAGGCGGCGGCCGGAAAGCTGCTGGCCCTGCTCCTGGCCCAGGAATTCAAAACCATGACCGATGAAGCCGTGTACCAGGAGATTCGGGAATTAGAGACTCTGCCCGACAAGATCGAGCAGGTCCTGGCGAATGACGGGGCGATCCGGGAATGCGCCGAAAACTACGGACCACGCAGCCGCAACTGGGCCGTGGTAGGTAACGGTCCGAATCGGGTGGCCGCGGAAGAGATCAGAATTAAGCTCAGTGAATTGTGCTACAAATCCATTCCCTGCGATGTCACGGAAGATAAAAAACATATCGACCTGTCCACCGAACCCTTGACCATTGTGGTGGCCAATGACCTGCCGGACCGGATCGTCCAGGACACGGCCAAAGAAGTGTCCATCTTTAAGGCCCACAGCGGCCGACCTCTGGTCTTTTGCGTCGAAGGGGAAACCCGGTTTAACGAGTACGCCCAGGAAATTATCCGGTTGCCCCGGATTGAGGCCGGGCTGGGGTTTGTCCTGGCCACGGTGGCCGGGCACCTGTGGGGGTTTTATACGGCCAAGGCCATTGACCGGAGCGCCGACGAATTCCGCCACATTCGGGCCATGATGACCAGTTCTCTGGAAGACCTCACCACCTGGAATCCCCGAGTGGTGCCGGCCCGGTTCGCCGGAGTGATGGAGCGGATCGAAGCCGGGGACATGAATGCCTCCCTCCAGCCCTCGACGGTGTCCCAGTTGGCCCGGTACTGGGTCCAGTTGGAGAACCTGAAGCATGAGACGGACGGCGTCGGCGAGGTCCTCCAGGCCGGGATTATGACTCTGAATAAGGTCATCGATGAATTGACCCGGCCCATCGACACCATTCGGCATCAAGCCAAGACAGTCACCGTGGGCATCTCCCGGCCGATGGAAGAACTGCCGGCCAGGCTCGTCAGCGCCCTGGAAGCCCTGGCTGTATCTCCGGCCCGGCTGACCGAACGGGATAACCGATTGCTGCGGACGGTGGCTCCGCTCATTGCCGAGGTGACGGGCGGAATGTTCTATCGAATCATCGAAGACACGGCCGCGGGTCCGGATTACCACCGGTTAACCATTCAGGCTTTAAAACGGTACGGATTCTCGCAGGGCAAGGCCTCTCGGTATGATTTTCCCCAACCGGCGGCCGGGAGTAAACGAAAAGCCATCCGACTGGAACGGGCGGTGTGGAGTTCGGGCCAGCGAGAAGACGAGAACGTGCTGATTATTCCGCTGATTGAGCCGGAAACCCGGAAATGTTCGGCCATGGCCTTGCTGCATTTGAGCTTTGTCACGGAGCTGACCGTGGCCCAAAAGCACGAAATACTAAAAGGTCTGGGGGAGCGGTACGATGACCTGATCGAACGGTTGGAGGAAACTTCCCGGGCGGCCCGGCTCGACGACATCCTGGATCGGGTCACGCCGCGGGATTTGATCTTTTTGCCGTTGGACGACATGCTGACCCTGGCCGATAATGATTCCGGGAGTGTGGAACCTATACCATAGTGGCTATTTGCCGAACCGAGTT
>JADFXK010000194.1 GCA_015233625.1 Deltaproteobacteria bacterium
AGGAACTCCTGACACAAATATTAAGGGTTAAATACTATAGGCCAAAAAAACCCAGACCTTCACAGCCAAGAATGACAAAGAAACCAAGAAACAAATGGTGCACAGCAAGATCGGCGCCACCCCAACGTGCTTAATTCAACAGCATTGGGGCGTTGCCCTGGGCTAACCTAGTGCGCCCCGTTGGGGCTTAATCAGAGTTGTCTATTTTGAAGAAAATCGTTCAATACCCCGTCAACTCGTAACCTGCAACACGCAACCCGAAACTCGCAACCCGGACGTCCTATGCCCATCTTCAAAGCCGTTAAGCCCCAAAAGGTCTCTGATCAGGTCTTCGAGCAAATCCGCGACCTGATTTTTCGAGGTCAACTAAAGCCTGGGGAGCAGCTCCCCCCGGAACGAGAACTGGTCCGGACGCTGGGCATCAGCCGCCCCCCCATCCGGGAAGCCATTAACCGGCTGGTGGCGCGAGGTCTGGTGGAGCATCGTCAGGGCCAGGGCACTTTTGTCCGGTCGCCGTCCTCGACCCCGGATAATCCCCTGAAAGCCGTCCTGGACGGCCAGGAAGCCAGCCTGATGGACCTGTTGGAGGTCCGCCTGGGTTTAGAGTGCAACGCCGCGGTGATGGCCGCCCGCCGGGCCACGGAAGAAGATATCGCGCCCTTAAAGGAAAGCCTCCAGCGGATGGTCTCTTTGATCAAAGCCGGCGATTATGACTTCAATGAGGACACCTATTTTCATATCGGCATCGCCTATGCCACCAAGAATACCGTCCAGATGCACATCATGAAAAACCTGTACGACCTCATCCGGTACGGCATTAAAGAAAGCCTGGCCCACCTTTACGAAGATCCGGCCAATATGGAAACCATCTGCACTCAGCACGAAGCCATTCTGGATGCCATATGCCGGCATGATCCCCAGGCGGCTTTCGAGGCCATGCACCGCCACATCACCTTTGTCATCGATTTCTTTACCCGCCGCACCACCATTTAAAATAGCCAGGCGCCTCCCATCGGCACGTCCGGCCGAAAAACAACCCGGTCAGCCTCATGTTTGTTGAAAGGAGACATGGTGAAAATCAGATCAATTTTATTTGGCGTATTCCTGCTGTCGATTGCGATCATGGCAAACGCATACGCAGAACAACAACCTCTTGATGATCCAGTCAGTATTCTGAAGGTCTCCGACACGACCTTTAGTCACTCGAAAGAGAATGGGTACAACATCATAACCACGATCGGCACGATAAAAAATCCGTCGAATATTCGAATCTGTGAACTTGTTGTTGAGGTTAAGTATTTTGATCAGGCTAAAAAGTTGATCGACACAGTTACCCAGCCACTTTACGGCATTGTGGTACCGCCGGCGCGGGAGGTCGGCTTTCGAGTCCGTGATAGGGCCGACAAACCCATGGATGCCTATATTTCCAGCACGGTGCGGGTGGTGTCGGCCGCACAGCAAGGCGACCGTAGTTCAATCCCACAGGAGAATTCAACTTTCTGGATAAGAATTTTAATCACCTGGCTGCCGCTGATCCTATTTTTAGGTCTTTTGCTTTTCGCAACTAAGCGAACGGCGGGAAAAAATTCACCACAACAACAAACAATTGAACTCCAAAAACGAACAATTGAAAGCATTGAAAAACAAAACACGATACTCTCTAAACAACTTGAAGCAGTTGAACGTCTTGCTTCCGCGGTTGAAAAAGCTGCATCAAGATAAGATGGCCCCAAAGAGGACGCGATTTGGACTTAGTCGGGTTGAGATTATTTCATCCGGTTGCCCTGTCTCTAAAGGAGATTCATCTTGCCGTTTTCATGTGTTTTTGGTAGGATATATCAGGAATTAAACTTCTATCACAGGAGACTTTCACGATTACTGTGCAGCCGGAAGATGAGGATGATTCGGACTATCCCCCGGAGGAGGCTTTTCGACCGGAATTTATTGAGGAAAATGTTGAATTATCAGCTTATAATTAAGTCGTTAATTTTCCATTTTTTTACGAAGTATATCAAGCAGAAGGCCCTCTACTCTCAAGCCCGCACAGCAGAAAGGAGACGACCATGTTTGAACAACTAACCGCCCCAGACCACGTCATCGCCGTGCATTTCAGCGGAAGTCTCACCGGAGAAGACATCAAACAGTACAAGACGATCCTCGACGACAAGCTGGGAAAATATGAGCGCATCAACGGCTGTGTTGACTTCACCGGTCTTTCGGACACTAACGCCGATGCGCTGGTCGAGGGAATGAAGGCTGATATAAAATTTATTAGCCATATCCGTCAGTTCAGCCGCTGTGCCATCGTCTCGGACAAGGAATGGCCGCGGGCCATGATCCGTCTTGTGGGCCCAGTGTTCCCGACCTTTGAGATGAAGGTATTCACGCCCGATCAAATCGATGAAGCCATAAAATGGGCCACCGAGCTGCCTAAAATTAAGGCGGCTAAAGGCCCGGCGATGCGGATCGTGCCTACCACTAAGGACAATGTCCTGGCGTTTGAGATTAACGGCGTCATTTCCTCGGAAGAAATTCCTGCCTTTACCAATCAATTCAATGCAATCATCAACCGCCATGAAAAGGTGCGATTGCTTAACCGGATAAAGCATTTTGGTGGTTTCGATCCGACAATCCTGATGCAGAAAGGGCTGGTGTCCATGAAACTGGCGGCCATGCAAAAGGTGGAGCGCTACGCCATCGTCAATGCACCAGGCTGGATGGGCGTAATCATCAAGACCATGAATCCTATCTTCCCCGACATTGACATCCGGACATTCCCGGCCGACCAGGAGGCCGATGCCTGGGCCTGGCTTGGCGCTGAGCCATCCGAATAACTCACCAGACAGACGCACATACAACCGGCGGATAACCGGATATATTCTAAGTTCCTTCGGCGAAAATCCCCGGTATGTTAATCCCGGGATGAATTGGCATCTTCAGCCCGTTCACATCTGCTGAAGCCGTCGAAGACGGCCAAACGGACGCAAACGGGGCAGGCGATCCGGGTGTTCCTTGACAGACTCATACGCTCCATCCATATTCACAAGTCGGCAGGGCCATATAGAACAGCACACTTGACAAGAAATCGACGGGTAAATGACCTTGACAACATCTCAGACATGTGCTACCGGATGATGGCCAAAACGTCGTGAAAAACCCGGCTATATGCCTCTACGAGAGTCTAAGGACTAAAGGTTGTAAAACCTCTGGGGGCAAAAACACACCGGCGTCGGAACTTTGTCGATACGGTCTCTGAAGGAGAGTGAGATGAGTATAAGGAACAAGCTGATAAGCGGTTTTGCATTATCGGTCCTGGTCACGGCCCTGGCCACCGGCACAGGTTGGTGGCTCGCCAACAGGGCATCGATCGACACAAAGGCCCTGGTGAACCATGACATGGCCCTACTCAAGAAAGTGAACAGAGCTGAGGTGGATTTACAAAAGGCCCGGTTCGAGGAAAAGCAGTTCATTCTCACCAAAGACCTGGAAGCCTTCAAAAGGGCCAAGGGATATATTTATGGGGCCGTAAAAGATTTCCAGGAGATAGTAGATACCAGCTCCGACACGGTTTTAAAAGCACAAATCCAGTCGGCCATTTCATTGCTGAAGGAGTATGGTTCGGGTCTAGAAAAGGTCGTGGAGTTGCGGACTCAAAAAGGATTGACCCAAAATGAAGGACTTGAAGGCCGGCTCAGAACCGCCGTTCATTCCGTGGAAAAGACCGTCAACGATCTTGGCCTGACTGAGTTGTCCGTGTTGATGCTGACATGTCGCCGTCACGAAAAGGATTACCTTCTTCGAACGGATGAGAAATATCTTGGCCTGATCGCGGAGACCATCAAGAAGTTTGGCGACAAAATGGAGAAGCTCGGCCTGGCTGGTGACAACAAGCAAACCATGAGCAAACTTTTTCAGGAATACTACCGCAGCGTGGAATCAATCATCAAGATTGATCAGGAAATAGCGCTGGTTATCGCCAAGATTGATCAGGTCACCACCGAACTTGCGAAGCAGGCCGCCTCGTCCCTGCAGTCCATTACTTTAAATATCGATCGGAACGGAGAGGCGGTTCTGTCAGGCTTATCCCTGTCTCGCGCCCTCTTCGTTTTCATCCTCATCGGCGCCATAGTCCTCGGGGCAACCATTGCCTTCTATATCATTCGATCAATCACCAAACCCCTTGGTCAGGCCATCGGGGACCTGACCAGAGCAGCAGAAGAAATAGCCTCTTCGTCCAGCCAGCTTTCCTCGGCCAGCCAATCCCTGGCGGAAGGGGTATTGGGGCAGGCGACCTCCCTTGAACAGACGTCATCCTCTCTGGAAGAGATGTCCTCCATGACCAAGCTGAACGCCCAGAATGCCAACCAGGCGGACGGCCTGATGAAGCACGCCAATGATGTGTCCTCCAGGGCCGGCGGATCCATGAAGGAGCTGACAGAGTCCATGGAGGAAATCTCGAGAGCGAGTCAAGACACCTCCAAGATCATCAAAAGCATCGATGAGATTGCCTTCCAGACCAACCTCTTGGCCCTGAATGCCGCGGTAGAGGCGGCCAGAGCGGGTGAGGCCGGAGCCGGGTTCGCCGTTGTGGCCAATGAGGTCAGGAACTTGGCCATGAGGGCGTCTGATGCGGCCAAAAACACCTCCAGCCTGATCGAAGAGACGGTCAATAAGGTGAAAGGCGGAGCGGCGCTGGTTAAGACGACCAATGATGCCGTCTGCCAGATGACTAATGATTCCGTCAAGGTGGGAGGGTTGGTCGCCGAAATTGCCTCAGCCTCCCATGAGCAATCCCTAGGGATTGAACAAGTCAACCAGGCAGTGGTGGAAATGGACAAGGTGGTTCAGCGGAATGCGGCCGGCGCCGAAGAATTTGCCGCCACCTCCGAGGAGATGAACACCCAGGCGGAGAAGATGCAGGACATCGTGAACGGGCTGGTGTCCCTTATCTGGGGATCGGCGACGAGAGGGGCAAGGGCTGGGGAGTTTCTCTCTCCGGCCAGCGTATTGGCTTCCTAGCCCGGCGAGTTCCTCCAAAGAGGCTAAATGGCCCGGAGTCGGCCAGCCACAGTTCTTCCCAATAAAATCACCTGATGTCCTGGTTCAGGGAGTCGCTTCGTGGGAGTCGATCACCAGATAATAACGGCATTCTTCTTCACCGACATTTCTGAATCCGTGCTGCACATCAGCCTCGAAATACATCGACTCCCCCGGCCCAAGTTGGTAAACCTCGTCGTTCAATTCGATTTGCATCCGGCCCTGGGCCACAAAGAGGTATTCCTTAACGCCGTGTTGATGCGGCGGGAAGCCGGCTGAACCCTGTCCCGGCGGAATAATCTCAGGACAATCCATGATGCCGCCATGCCGGACACCGCCGCGAAGCTTCTGGGTCAGCCATTAAAAACGCCGATAATGGTGGCGCCGATGTGCAATTCTGTGGCGAATACCGGCGGAGGGCTGACGGAACGGGAATTGGTGACCGCCCTGGTGAGTGGAAGTCATCTGGCCGGCAGTCTGGGCTGGATCGGCGATCCGGCGGACGAGGGGCTTTTTGCTGACGCGATTTCGGCGGTGGAGAATACCGGCCGCGGAGTGGTCATAATTAAACCGCGTCTTGATCACGATAATATCATGGAGCGTTTTACCTTAGCCGAAAAGGCCGGCGCGGTGGCTGTGGGTCTCGACATTGACGGCGCCGGGCTGCTACTGATGAAGCTGAAAGGGCAAGCCGTCGGGCCGAAAACCAGGGACCAGATCGCCGAATTGGCTCGCGCAACCAGGCTGCCTTTCATCGTCAAAGGGATCATGACCGTTGACGAAGCGGTAATCTGCGCCGAGGCTGGGGTTAGCGCCATCGTGGTCTCAAATCACGGCGGCCGGGTGCTCGACCAGACTCCGGGAACGGCGGCTGTCTTGCCGGAAATAGCCAGGGAAGTCCATGGCAAAGTGACGGTATTGGTCGATGGCGGGGTCCGTTCCGGCGTTGATGCGCTTAAGATGCTGGCCTTGGGGGCGGCTGGGGTTTTGGTTGGGCGGCCGCTGCTGGTCGGGGCCTACGGGGCCGGGGCCGAAGGGGTCAGGTTTTTGCTGGAGAAGTACACGGCTGAACTTTACGCCGCCATGATTCTGACCGGGTGCCCCAGCCTGGCCGAGATTTCGCCCCGGATTTTAGCCTGATCAGACTGCGCGGCGACATAAAATCACCGGGCCGGGACATGACCTTTTCTGAGGATGGCCGATGCCAAATATGTCCCGGCGGGTGAAGCCCCATACTGCTGAAAACACCCCTGGGGACTTATTCGGACTCTGTCGTTTTGAGACTATTTCAGGCGCTGGCCCTGACAATTCGGTTGACTGTTCGCTGCAAAAACAGCTATAGTTGGTCTAACTAGTCTGCGTTCTTAACTCATAAAGAGATAGACATAATGGCCGATGAACAAGCCAAACCGAACACCGGGAAACCTATTTACGAAAAACCTGTGTTGGAAACTCTGAATTTCGAACGGCAGAAAGCTCATGCAACTTGCAACGGTGGTGGTTCCGAGACCGGATTATGTATCAACGGCCCTACCGCCCCTTCTTGTGGCAGTGGGGGCTCCGTCTGAGCCTAATCTCAACATCCTCAGTCGACCGGGAAACGGTATAAACACTGTCTTTTACCGTTTTTCCGGCTTATTGCCGGGCGCCTTCAACGAGTACCAGCAACGAGCAACCATCCTCATGACCGACCACCTGACCCCCTACCCGGCCGATCGACTGCCCCTCCTCCCGGCAGACCTGCTGAGCATCCGGCTGATCAACCTGCTATAACCTGAGTTCGATGCCTTCTATCGATTGGAAGGCAGAACCGCGCCTGGATACGGCGGCCTAATCATGGTCGCGACATCTGGTCGCCTGGTAATCGACGACCTGCGTTGGCTCGACCAGCAGACGATGCCAGGAGCGCACATCCCAAAGTTTTTGATCACCAGTCCGCCGGCCGATCCGTCGTTGTCCGAGCATCAGCCAGTAGTCGTCCGCGCCGCCCCGTCGCACATGCGTCGTGTATAGTCGCGGCCGGCAACCGATCAGGTCCAGCAGGCGCAGCAGCACTTGTTTCTCCACCAACATGTGGAAGAAAGGCCGGAACAAACGGACGGATAGATGCCGCAGATGAAACAAGACCCGGCTGCGGGCCACGGCCAGCCGCCCCTGAATCCGACCCGGCGGACCGTTGCGCAGTCGTCGGTAGTGTTCGCCTCGGTGAAAGCCTAGAGCGCGGCCGACCACGCTCTCCGCCGGGGCCATGGCCTGGTCGGGGACGGCATTATTGTCCCCCTGGGTGACCAATCGGCCGCCGACGCGGGATAACAGACGATGCACCACCAGTCGCTCGGGTTGCCCGGGATTGTGGAAGATGATCACGTCGCCGGGCTGCAACTCGGCCTGGTCGACCGGCTCATACTCAATCAGGTCGCCGGGTTGCAGGGTCGGGTACATGCTGCGGCCGAGGCAGAAAACCCGGTTGCCCAGGGCGGCTTCAAACCGGCTGATAGAGGTTTCATGATCAAGGTGCATGGTTGATGTCTCGTTGCTGGTTACTGGTTGCACGTCGATGCCATCAACTTAGGGATTAAGTAGAAATAACTTTCCAAAGCCACAGAAGTCGTGTATATACCTTACATTCCGCAGCCCGGATTGCAAATAACCGACAACTTTTCTCCGGCGTTCCGGCAGAGGCCATCATGAGATATCAGTTGTTCTATGTCTAGGGTGCTGGACCTGTCGCGACGGGTTTAGTGAAGACAGCGATAGTCAAGCCCAATGCAGCCATGTAGAGTTGTTGAACATTGTTCAGTGGCCGCCCTAACCGCCTTTGATTACTAAATTTGATCACTTGAACGCTTTGAAACTTGGTGGTCATCATGAAAGTTGTGGGATGGTCC
>JADFXK010000195.1 GCA_015233625.1 Deltaproteobacteria bacterium
GCCAAGAAAACTGTCTCTCCCAAATCGGAAAGTCGTCAGAAAATACCTTGAACTCGCAAAAAAATCACCCCAAAAACTTGCGCCGCACTCTGCACCCTAGCTTCCCGGGGTACTTTGCAACAGGCTTTATAACAGTTGATACGAGGGAAAACCAGCCCAGATCGGAATGACATTGAAAAGACATAAGTTCGTCTGGGGGAACAATTAACAGCTTAGGGTTTTCTTTATCTAACGACCTGATGCGATTACCCGGCCAAAAAACTGTTGTGTGCCGCAAGAAAATCATTTAAAAATGTATCTGGCCGAATTAGAGGGTGGTGGTGGTCGACTGACTTCCCCGCGGCCCGGCCATGGGCCATTTCTATCTGGACGTACAAATGGATCCTATAAAATCAAGACTGTACAAAGCCATCGGGTTAATCATCTTTACTTTTGCCTTTGGCTCGGTGGGCTATTACGTGGTCATGAACGGCCGGGCCAGTTTTTTCGACTGCGTCTTTATGACCGTGATTTCCTTAACCACGGTGGGATATGGCGATGTCCTCAACGTCATGGAATATTTGCCTGGTAAGATCTTTACCATGTTCCTGCTTATTTTCGGGATGGGGGTCATCCTGTACGGGATAAGCAGCATCACCGCTTTTTTCGTGGAAGGCGAATGGGCCACCCTTTTAAGGAGAAGGAGAATGATCAAAAGGATCGAAAAATTAAGTGGCCATTACATCTTATGCGGAGCCGGCAAAACGGGTTTTTATATTGCCGAAGAGTTGGTTAAAAACCTTTATCAACTGCTGGTCGTTGAAAGTGAGATGGAGAACATTGAACGGTGTCAAAAATTAGGTGAAATCCATTACCTGTTGGGGGATGCTTCGGACGAAACCACGCTCATTGAAGCGGGCATCAGACGGGCCGCCGGCATTGTTGTCACCCTGCCTTCCGACAAAGACACCCTGTACGTGACCCTGACCGCGCGAATGATTAATCCGTCGATCAGGATCGTGGCTAGAGCCCAAGATGCCAAAATCGCCGAAAAGTTAAAGAAGGCCGGGGCCAATGCCGTAGTTTCACCGAATAAAATAGGCGGGATGCGGATGGCTTCAGAAATGATTCGGCCGTCAGTGGTAAATTTCCTGGACGAAATGTTGCGTTCACCCACCGCCGTCACCCGAATTGAAGAAATAAACATCAAGCCCGGAAACAAATTCGCCGGAAAGACCTTACGCGAACTGAATTTTCGGAACACCTATCATATCCACGTCATGGCCGTCAAGAAGGACGGGGAGACCAGTTTCGAGGTCCATACTGATGAATGCATAAAAGAAGGAACGACGCTGATCGTCATGGGCAAGGTCCTGGACATTCAGAACGCCAAATCAGAGGCCGAAAAGCGAACCCACTCCCCCGGATGAGAGGAAAACATGCCTCACTCGTTTCTGGTTTCTGGTTGCTGGTTACACGTTGTTAGAAAAACGGAGCGACTAGAGAATGACACGGCAACCAGAAACAACATATAAGGATTAAGGGTCAAGATATATGGTATCATCCTAAGATACATCTGGATGTAAGCATTAGCCATATTCCCCGGAGATGGACAACCCGGACACTCACCATTCAAGGGCCGAATTAAAATACCTCGACCTTGCTCCACAACATCAACCAGCAACAAACAACGAGCAACAAGTACCCAGGAACCAGCAACAAGAAAGGAATATCATTTTGGAAGAGACGCATCAGACCACCTGCGACACCGGGCCCATGATCTGTGGCCGGACGTTCGACCAATTCTTGCTTGACGTAGAGGGTTTTCACGGCTATCCGGCTCCGGGAGTGATCTTGGGCGGTTTCCTGGTCGACCTGGCCCTGGAAGAACTTAGCCCGCCCGGCCTGTACGACGTCATCGTGGAGACCCGAAATTGCCTGCCCGACGCGGTGCAACTCCTCACCCCGTGCACCTTTGGAAACGGCTGGTTAAAGGAATTCGCCACCGGTCGTTTTGCCATAACTGTATATGATCCGGAAACATTGTTGGGGGCCCGAGCCTTTGTGGATTTAGCCAAGCTGGCCACCTTCCCCTTGCTTTACGATTGGTTTCTGAAGCTAAAAACAAAACAGGAAATTTCTTCGCCGGACCTCCTGAGGACCATGAAGCAGGCCTATCGGGCCATCTTGTCTACTCAACGGGTGGTCCTCCTGGCGGCCATGCCCAAAATCAAGTCTGGCCGCCTGATTTGTCGGTTATGTGGGGAGTCGTTACCCACCAAAGAAGCCAGCGTTGTTGATCCCTCTTCCGATCAGGGACCGGACACCGGAATTTGCCGGGTCTGCGCCGGAGAGTCCTATTACGCCGTTGATGAATGAGCTGAATTTACCGCTCGGTGATTTTGCCTGATTCTGCAAGAAGTCCCGGGCGCTGCCCAGGCTAACACCCTCCTCCTTGACAACCCATCCAGGATGATTATTTTCTTATCATGAAAAAAGGCATAGAATGAACCAAAGAAAGGAGGGTGATGACTATGTTTAACCTGACTCCATGGAAACAAACTGCCAGAGATGAGCTGGACACTTTCCGACGAGAAGTAAACAGCATGTTCGACCGTTTCTTTGGTGGCTTTGAAGTGGCGCCTTTAGAAAAACGGAATTTCGTGCCTACCCTTGACCTGTCGGAAAACGAGAAGGAATACGTCGTTAAAATGGAGCTGGCTGGGATTGAAGCCAAGGATATTGATATCTGCTTGCTGAACGACGTGTTGACCATCAAAGGTGAAAAAAAGGAGGAAAAGGAAGAAAAAGGCGAGACCTTCCATCGGGTGGAGCGTAGTTGCGGGACCTTTTCCCGAAGTATCCGTCTCCCGGGTGGGGTGAAGGAAAAAGAAATCAGTGCCTCATTTAAAGACGGGCTGCTTAAAGTCAGTCTTCCCAAATCGGAAGAAGCGATTATCAAAAAGATTGAGGTGAAAACTACCTGACCATCCTTGACCATAGCGGTTTATACGTATCCTGGGGTTGAGCCTATCCTCCCCCGGGATATTTTTTTGGCCTATTCAAAGCAGCCTAATCAAGACAGTCTATTCAAGACAAACTAGCCGATACCCGACTCCCGGTTCGGTCCGCAAGTAGGTGGGACGGGCCGGATCAGGTTCTAATTTATGCCTTAACTGGTGGACGTAGATCCGCAGATAGTGCGACTGGTCGCTCCCGGCCTGGCCCCACACTTCTTTGAGTAATTGCCGATGAGTCACGACTTTGCCGGCGTGCTTAATCATCACCAGCAGCAGCTTAAATTCAATCGGAGTCAGATGCACCTCTTGCTCGGCCACCCAGACCTGTCTCCCGGCCAGGTCAACTCGCACCTCACCGGTCTGAAAGGCCGACTCATCCTTTTTAGACCCGACATTAAGGGCATGGCGCAAGGCCACGCGCATCCTGGCCGCCAGTTCCCCCACACTAAAGGGCTTGATCAGATAATCATCAGCTCCGGCATCCAGGCCGTCGATTTTGTCTTGCTCTTTTCCCCTGGCCGAGATGATGATAATGGGGGTATTGGTCCATTCCCGGACTCTTTTGATGACTTCTAAGCCGTCAATATCGGGTAAACCCAGATCCAGGAGGATGACGTCCGGATTGTGTGAGGCAGCCAGGGAGATGCCCTCTCCGCCAGTGGTCGCCTCGATCAATTTGTAGCTCTGGCTTTGCAGGAAAGCCCGCAGGAAAGCCCGGATAGGAGCTTCATCTTCGATCACCAGAACAGTCAGGTCCGGAGATGGCATATCATTCTTTCTAAGTCGTCAATACCTGAGCCCATGCCAAGCCAATATTGAACTCAGGTGGTTGACAAATCCCTGGTGTGTTTCTGATGGTCTATTTTGAAGAAGGTCGTTGCTTGCTGAAGCTGCTTGGTCTGGGCTAACAACTCTTGACTGGTGGAAGCCATTTCTTCAGCCGCGCTGGCGCTTTGTTGAATCACCTGATCAAGTCGCTGAATGGCTCTGGAGACTTGCTCTATATCGGCTGTCTGCACTTTACTGGAGGCATTGATCTCCTGGACCAGTTCGGCGGTTCTTTGGATATCGGGGATGATATTCTCGATCAACTTGCCCGCATGTTCAGCTACTGCCACACTGGTGGCCGACAGGCTGCCTATCTCTTTGGCCGCGTCTTGACTCCGCTCGGCCAGTTTGCGTACTTCCGTCGCGACCACGGCAAATCCTTTACCTTGCTCACCGGCCCTGGCCGCTTCAATGGAGGCATTAAGCGCCAGCATATTTGTCTGTCGAGCGATATCCTGGATGATCCGAACCTTTTCTGTGACACTCTTCATCGCCTTAACCGTCTCGAGTACGGACCGACCGCCTTCCTGGGCGTCCCTGGCCACTTCCATGGCTATCGTCGTGGTTTCGGCGGCATTGTCTGCATTTTGGGCCACCTTGCTGCGCATGTCCATCAGAGAACTGGTAAGTTCTTCCACACTTGCCGCCTGGTCTATGGCGCCCTGGGCCACGGCCACGGCATTTTGACTAATCTGTTGATTGCCGGTAGCGACCTGGTCCGTGGCGGTTTGAACATTAACGACGACTTCCGTTAGATCTCCGACCATATCATTCATTGATTGAGCTAATATTCCAACCTCATCTTTTCGATTAATGTCAAATTGATCTGTGAAATCACCACCCGAAATCTTCTTAACGAACGCGATCGACCTGGCAATGGGTCTGGTGATGGAGCGGGTGATCAGTACCCCTAAGACCGCCCCTAATAAAATACATATAGCAAGCAATGTCATTATATTAAATTCAGTGTTCCGGGCGATGCTCAGCATCAAATTATCCGTCATGATGTTGTTTTTGGCTTCTGCCCGAATATCATTAAGAAGTCCTTGAATGGCCTGAAGGGCGGGAATTGTCTTTTTAACGTAAATCTCGCTCCGGGTATCTTTATTTTTCTCTATGGCTATGGCTGAATCGTGAAGCATTTTGTGAGGCGCTTCTATTTTTTTGAGCATAGGTGCCAGGCTCGGGATAAAATCTTCCGCCTCTCGTCTCCCTTCCCCATAGAGCCATTTCCCAAACGCGCAATTATGATCATTTGTTTCCACATCGAGCCGGGTGAGGTCTTTATCAATTAGAAACACACTTACTTTATTAACCCATTTGAGGTGGTCGACTTCTCTCTGGGCCAACAATCCATCTAGCTGGTTACCCTTGATAACGACACTGGCATGTCTAATGATGTTGGATATTCCGAAGAAGCTCAGGGTCCCAACGATAACCGTTAAGGCCAGGACTACCCCGAAACCTGTCGCGATCTTTTTTCCAATACTTATATCCTGCCACCTCATGGGAAATCTCCTTTATGGCGCTGAATCGCAACAGAATAGAATACCATTCCAAGCGTCCGCCTATTGTAAGCGATCAGCCAGCCGCGGTCAACTCCTAAAGGGGGAAAGTAAATCTAAAGGCCGCCCCGCCACCATCACGATTCATAGCCCAGATCTGGCCACCATGGGCCCGGACAATGCCCCGGCAAATGGCCAGCCCCAACCCATGGCCGGCTTTGCTGCGATCTTGGGTCGTCCGGTAAAACGGGTCAAATATCTTTTCCGCATGATCAGGAGGAAGGCCGGGACCGCGGTCAGCCACCTCCACCAGGAGATGGTCATTTTGCTGCCGGGCCGAAATGGACAGAGGAGAGCCAACTGGAGTATATTTTAGGGCATTTTCCAGGAGGTTGATGAAAAGTTGTTCCGCCAGAACGCTGTCTAACGGCACCATGGGTAAGTCAGGCGGGAGGGAGATGTCTATGGGGCGGTCGACCAATTGTCTTTCCAACAGATTTAGCGCCGCCCCAATGACTTCTTCAAGCGGTTGAGTTTCTTTGTGTAGTTTGAGAGTTCCCGACTCCAGTTTGGTCATTTTGAGCAGATTATTGATGAGCCGGCTAAGTCTTTCGGCTTCAGCATAAATGTTCTTGGCCAGTTCTGTTCGCATCTCAGGAAGCAACTGGTCTCCAATCTGAAGCATACTACCGGCCGAGCCCATAATGGCGGCCAGGGGAGTCTGAAGATCATGAGTCACGGAACTAAGCAAGGAAGTCCGCAACCGTTCGGACTCCGTCTCCATCTGGGCCTGCAAAGTCATCGCCTCCAGCCGGTCGACCTCCAGGGCCAGCGCAATTTGTTTGGCAAAGGAATCCAACAAGCGCATCTTATCGGGGCCCAACAAAGAATCCCGATCCTCCATCAACACCCCCAGTATACCCACGGGATCTTTAATTCCCACTAGAGGCAGATAAAGAAGATCAGTGTCGGGAAGGGTTTGAGTCCCGTGACCAGCGGCTTGACCCATGTTGAAGGCCCACAGGGCGACGCTTACTTCCTTTTCGCTTAAGGATGATGTCTTGAGATTGCCGGCCGCAACAGTCAACCGGCCATGTTTGTCGGGTAGTAGGGCCACGACCCGGCACTCGAAGATGTCGGCGATATGTTGCGTGGCGATGGTCAACAGTCGGGTGGCGCCTCGAGTACTGGCTAATTGTCGGCTCAATGATAGCATAGAGGCCGTGCGTCGCTCGTTCAATCGGGCGACTTCCACCTGTTTCCGGGTTAAGGCCGTCAGGTGGCTGATGATCACGGCCACGATCAGCATGACCACGAAGGTAATAAAATACTGGGTGTCGGCCACAGCCAGCGTAAATCGGGGCGGGACAAAACAATAGTCAAAAGCCAATACGCTCAGCAGGGAGCCGAGCACGGATGGTCCCCGGCCGCACCGGATGGCGGTAATGACCACTCCCAACAGGTACACCATAATCACATTGCTCAGTTGAAAAACTGGGAGCATCAGAAAGGCGACCGCCGTACAGATTCCCCAGATGAATAACCCAATGGAGTAGGCCGACCAATTGCTTTTTAATTTAATCGGAGTATCGGGAGCCTGGGTTTCGCCCGCGGCGTCACCGGTGATGACATAGACATCGATCTCATGACTCAAACGGATAATTTCGTCTACCGGACTGCCCAGGATGAGGTCTTTCCACCGCGGCCTGATGGGCTTGCCGATGACCATTTTGGTGACATTCCGGGTGCGAGCGATGCCGACCACCACTTCGGCGATGTTGCTTCCGCTCATGGTGATCGTCTCTGCGCCCAATTGCTCGGCCAACTTAAGGTTGTGAAAGGCCCGTTGCCGTTGTTTCTCTGTCAGTTCCACCTGGCGCGGCGTTTCCACATACACAGCCAACCAGTGGGCGTGCAACCCAGCCGCCATGCGCTTGGTGGCTCGGATGAGTTTTACTGAGGAAGGGCTCGGCCCGACGCAAACCAGCAGCCTTTCTGCAGTGGGCCAGGTGGTTTCGATGGCCTGATCGTGGCGATAGACCAGCACCTCGGAATTCACCCGGTCGGCCGTGAGCCGCAAGGCTAGTTCGCGCAAGGCGATCAGGTTTCCGGTTCCGAAGAAATTTTGAGCCGCCCATTCGGCCTGCTTGGGGATATAGACTTTGCCCTCTTTCAGTCGCTTGAGCAGGTCGCCGGGAGGCAAATCCACCAGAACTACGGCGTCGGCTTCTTCCAGGATTGAATCCGGCACTGTTTCACGGACCACTACCCGGGTGATCTGAGCCACCACATCATTGAGACTCTCAATGTGCTGCACATTCAGGGTGGTGTACACATCTATGCCCCGGTCCAGCAACTCCCGGACATCTTGCCACCGTTTACCATGTCGCGAACCTGGGGCATTGGTATGAGCCAGTTCATCCACCAGGATTAGCCCCGGCTGGCGGGCCAGGGCGGCGTCGATATTGAACTCCCGCAGCTTTACCCCTTTGTATTCCATCCGGCCGCGCGGAATGACTTCCAGGCCCTGTAACAATTCCTCCGTCTCAACTCGACC
>JADFXK010000196.1 GCA_015233625.1 Deltaproteobacteria bacterium
GCCGGCTACATTCAAAGCCCACATTTCCGGTTTTGGTGGAAGCTATCCGTTGTCACTTTCAGGGGCAATCACCTGACACTTCTTGGTTAATGGGCAAGTAAAATTCGCCACCCTGTGATCGCTTACACCATACCTCACCTAAAAGAGGGGCCGGGGTTGCTATCCTATGCCATGGGAGGACTATTTTTACCTTGACAATTTGGTTATGCGGAACTATAATCTAAGGATGAAAATTACCCTGTTTTCTTGACGTGCCTCCTCTCCTTCCTCTCCAAATTTGCTGCAGACCGGAAATTCATCCGTCCTTCTCCCGAGGCTAAATCACCACCCAACTCGTCGACAGCAACCCCTTAGATAAACAAGTAATTACCCTGTCTCGACATCATCTAAATCTTTCCGAAACCTCTTTACCGCAACAATGGAGTGGCTCTCGGCCCAGCGGTCTTCGACCACGGCGAACCGTGTTTTTGATTCCGGCTCCAAGCCAATGATCACTAACTACGTGAGGAGGTGATAGTATGACGGGATCTTTCAATCCGGCCAACCAGGCAGCCTTCATTTCGCCAGGCCCTTCTCCTCAGCACCTGGAACCCGTGCGCGACTCTTTTATTAATTGCGATCTGTGCGAAGTCCGGGGTGCCCACCAGGACATTTATCAGCTTGACGATTCTCTCAACCTTTGCTCTTATTGCTTGAAAACCTTGAAAACCCGGCCCGGAAGAATCGAGGAGGCAGTGCGGCAATTCCTGCTCGGCAACGTGCTCTGAGGGTTAACCGGCCCGGCCTCAGGGCGGCGGGAAAAGAATCGCGCCGTCGATAACTAATCAGCAACCGATCAGCAGGTCACGAGCAAGGCCTGGCGGCTGATTTCAAAAAACTTTCATTGGATTGGCCCGCTTTCCCAGGCCGCGAGCAGGATGGTGGCGGGTCACCAGGTGGATCCCTTAGATTTAAGCCAGTCCTGCGCCGATCCGTGGCCTAACCGGGCCGACGTCTTAAAATCACTCAAGGCCCTGTCCGGGTCTCCAGATTTATGGCGGGCCAGTCCTCGATTGAAATAGGCTTTGGCATATCCGGGTTCTAGGATAATGGCCTGGTCGTAGTCGGAAATAGCCTCGGCATACCGCCCCAGGTGATAAAAGGCGATGCCGCGGTTATTGAAAGCCACGGCATTTTTAGGTTCCTTTTCCAGGGCATTACTATATTCCTGAATAGCCCGGTCGTATTCCCCATGGTCCAGATAAATGTCCCCCTGTTCCAGATACACTCCGGCGGCATGGGGCAGCCTTGGCGTAAATTGATGCCAGGGGGTGATTGTCCGGGACGAATCATCAGGTTGCCGGCCACCCGATGTGTCCTGGGTAGCACCGGCGGTTGACGAGGGACTCCGGCGACTATTCCCAGGCGCGGCCCCACCGCCCTTCCCTGCCCCCGAACATTTGGCACTCAATGGGGTGCCGTCGCAACATTTGCCCCCACACATCCCGCCGTGACCAGCGCAGCAGCCCCGCTTAGCCTCCACCTGCCCCGGAACAAGACAAAGCCGGCAGATCAGGGCCAGGACTAACAATCGTCGGACTCTCATTCTCTTCATCCGTCGTCAACACCTTGAGCTTAACTTCGCAATAATTCGACATCAACGAACGTCCCGGCCGGGATCTCCTCCCGACCTTCCGGGATAGTGATCACGGTGTCCTTGCGGGCCATGGATTTTAGCCGGCTGGTCGGGTTAAATGGGGTGACTTCCAGATGAGTCGAGGTGGCATTTACTTGGGCATGGATAAACTGGGTCCAATCCCGTTGCCCCCTGACCGTTTCGGTCAGCCGCGCCTTGACCACCGGGAAGGCCGGACCGTGGTATCCGGAAAAGGCCAACAGTCCGGGCAAAGCCAATTTGAGCCAGGCCAGTTCGTGAGATGGCGGCCCCCCGGGCAGGATAAAAAATGGTCGTCCCTGATAAAGACCAAATCCCACGGCTTTGCCGGGCCCCATCCTGACCCGGTGGTAAATGCCTTGCCAGCCCAGGCCCTGGAGCACGGTCAGCATCAAATCCCGCTCGCTGGTCCAGGCGCCGCCGCTGGTCACCAGTGCGTCTACCTGAGGCGCCAGGTCCAAAATGGTTCGGGTCAGGGCCTCAAAGTCATCCGGAGCCTGGGCCAGGACCGGGATCATCCCAAAGCGTTGCAACCATCCGGTGGTCTCAACCAGGTTGCTGGCGTACACCGCACCAGGGGACAGAGGCCGGCCAGGAAGGGTGATTTCATTTCCGGTGGCGATCACGGCTACCCTGACGCGGCGAAACACCTTGACCTGGTCGCATCCTGCCGCCGCCAGGAAGCCCATCAAGGCCGGTGTGACCAGGTCCCCGCGGTGGGCGACCACTTCACCTTTGCTCACGTCCGTACCTTGGGGCAGGATATTCCGGCCAGGTTCCGCCTCACTGAAACACTTGACCAACCCGATTTGTTCCTCACAGAATTCGCTGGCCAGGACCGCTTCCGCCCCGGCCGGGAGACGGGCGCCGGTCATAATCTTCATGGTTCGCCCCGGCTGCAACCGCAATCCTCGGGCGTCTCCGGCCCCGGTAAACCCGTCACACGGCAGGGCTACCGGCCGATCCGGCGAAGCCCCACGCACATCTTGGGAAAAAACGGCGAATCCGTCTTTTTTAGACACATCGTTCATGGGGCTGTCCACACCGGCCGTCACCTCTTCAGCCAGGATGCGGCCGGCCAAGTCTAAAACTCCTGCTGATTCATGGCCTGTTTCCCCGATGTGGTCTAGCGTTAGATTTAATGCTTCATCGTAGCCTATCTTGGTTTGCATCATTTCCCTTTGGTTAAGATTCGAACCCCGGTGTCTTCAGTTAAATAGCCGCGAGCAGGTTTTTACCTTGACAGGCCGGTTCATAATCCCTTACATTATCACATTTCAAGAAAATGGCGTATCTTTTTTTTGTCTAAATGTTACCATAGATTAACCGTGGGTCATTGACCCGGGCTAGCGACCCATCGCCACGTAGGAATGCAATCACCATGGCTGCCCCATCTAGACTACAGAAAATTCGAAATATCGGTATCATGGCCCACATTGACGCCGGCAAGACCACCTTGACCGAACGCATCCTCTATTATACCGGTAAATCACATAAAATGGGCGAGGTGCACGATGGCGAGGCCATCATGGACTGGATGCCGGAGGAACAAGAGCGCGGCATCACCATCACCTCGGCTGTGACCACCTGCCTCTGGAAAGAAGCGGTGATCAATATTATTGACACTCCCGGCCATGTGGACTTCACCATCGAAGTGGAACGATCCCTTCGGGTCCTAGACGGTGCGATAGGTGTCTTTTGCGCGGTGGGCGGGGTGGAACCCCAGTCCGAGACGGTTTGGCGTCAGGCGGATAAATATCATGTGCCCAAGATCGTGTTTATCAACAAGATGGATCGAGTGGGCGCCAACTTTTTCAATTGCGTCGACATGATCAAAGACCGGCTCCATGCCAATCCTGTGTTGTTGGAGCTGCCCCATGGTCAAGAAGAAACCTTTGACGGGGTGATTGATCTGATCAAAATGAAGTGGATCGTTTGGCGGAAAGAATCGCTGGGGATGGAACTAGAGGAGCGTGACATCCCCGCAGAAGACCTGGAGATGGCCCTAAAATATCGAGAACAGTTGCTGGAGAAGGCCTCCGATTTTGATGACGGGATTATGGAAAAGTACCTGGCTGAAGAAGAAATCCCGCTGCGAGATCTTCAGGCCGCTATTCGGCGGGGAACCATCGGCCTCCAGATTGTACCTGTTCTGTGTGGCGCGGCTTTAAGAAACCAGGGCGTGCAACCATTGCTGGACGGGATTGTCAGCTACTTGCCCACCCCGCTGGATGTTCCGCCGGTTTCCGGGCATGATCCCAACACCGGAGAAAACGTTACGCGACCCTCGTCTGATAACCAGCCCCTGTCTGCGCTGGCCTTTAAGATCCAGATGGATCAGGGCCGCAAGGTCGCTTATCTGCGCATCTATTCCGGCAAGCTGGCCACCGGGGCCGAGGTCTACAACCCCACCCGTCAGTCGTTTGAAAAGGTTTCCCGAATTCTGAAAATGCACTCCAATAAAAGGGAGCGCCTGGACGCGGCCGCGGCAGGAGACATCGTGGCGGTCATGGGGTTGAAAAAAACCAAAACGGGCGATACACTGTGCCCCAAAGACCAGCCGATTTTGCTGGAGCCCCTTGATATTTACGAACCGGTCATTTCGGTGGCGGTAGAACCTAAATCGGTCGGTGATCAAGAAAAGCTGTTCCAGGTCCTCCAATCCCTGGCTGAAGAAGATCCCACCTTCCATTTTAACCAGGATGAGGACACCGGTCAGACAATTATTTCCGGCATGGGAGAACTCCATTTGGAGGTGCTGGTCCACCGCATCAAACGGGAGCACAACCTGGATGTCAATGTGGGCAAGCCCCAGGTCGTCTACCGTGAATGCGTCAAGGAAAAGGCTGAACACACTGAAACCTTCGACCGCGAACTGGCCGGATCTCACCATCGGGCTACGGTCACTCTGCGGGTTTCACCCCGCACTCGGGGCGCCGGCAATCGATTCATCAACCATGTCAGCGAGGAGATTCTATCCGCTCATTTCCTGGCCCCCATCGAAGAAGGAGTCATGGAGTCCATGGCCGGCGGGGTATCTGCCGGATATCCCATGGTGGACGTCCGGGCCGAACTCCTGAGTGTCTCAATCCACCCCGATTTTTCAAGTGAAATGGCCTTTAAGATCGCCTCTGCCCTGGCTTTTAAGGCCGCCAGCGCTAAGGCCCAGGTCATCTTGTTGGAACCGATCATGCGGGTGGAGGTGGTTGTCCCGGAGGATTTCTTGGGTGAAGTTATCGGTGACTTGAACTCCCGTCGCGGGAAAATAGAGGGCATCACTCCCAGGGCCAAAATCAGCGTACTTCAGGCTTCCGTACCTCTAAGACAGATGTTCGGCTACTCTACGGCCATTCGCTCCGCCACCCAGGGCCGCGGCTCCTTCACCATGCACTTTTCTCATTACGACCAGGCGGACTAGAGCGGGTTGCGGGTTGCGGGTTACGTGTTGCGAGTTACAAAGCCCAAAGAAACGCCGGTGGCGGCCGGTTGAAGCCTGACCGCGTGATCACACCCTACCCGAAATTCAAGACCCGGAACATGCAACCCGCAACACGCAACCCGCAACCAGTTCAACTTATGATGCGGTTGCGACCGGTTTGTTTGGCCTGGTATAGACGTTCGTCGGCCAGCTTAATCAGGTCGGTGGGGGATTTGTCCTGCGATGGAATCATTACGGCGACGCCGAAGCTCATGGTCACATGATCCGCAACAGACGAAAACCGGTGGGGGATATCCTGACCGGTTACTTTTTCCCGAAGACTACCGGCTACCTGCAACGCCCCTTCGATATTTGTTTCCGGCAGCAGACAAACAAACTCTTCGCCGCCGTACCGGGCGACCATATCGCCTGGTCTGCGGACAACCGTGGCCAGGGCCGCAGCCACCCGCTTAAGACAATCATCGCCCAGGACGTGGCCATAGTTGTCGTTGAAGGCTTTGAAGAAGTCGATGTCCATCATGATCGAGGCTAAGGGCCCACCTGACCGCAAGGCTCTGCGCCACTCCAGATCTAAGCATTCATCAAAGCGACGACGGTTGGGCACCCCGGTTAATCCATCCAACGACGACAAATCCTTCAGAAAATCCCGATATCGTTTTAGCTCTAAGTGATTTTTTACCCTGGCTCGGATGATGGCTGGACTAATGGGTTTGATAATATAGTCGATCGCTCCGATTTCAAGCCCCTTGGCCTCGTCATCTTCTTGATTCAAAGCCGTGACAAAGATCACTGGAATGTCTTTAGTCCGCTCCTCAGCCTTGAGCCGGGTGCAGACTTCATACCCGTTCATATCCGGCATCATGACATCGAGCAAGATAAGATCGGGCGCTTCGGCCAAAGCGATGTCCAGCCCATCTCGGCCGCAAACCGCAAAAAGGATTTCCTGGTCCGGTCCTAAAACCTCGGCTAAGACCTCAATATTCTGCGGAGTGTCATCAATTATAAGTATCTTTGGTTTGTTTTCAGCCATGGTCGCTCTCATTAGGTAACATCACATCAAGATCCTGGGCGATGGAATGAAGCGACGCCCTGGCGCCTTTGAAGTCTAGCCGGCCCATCAAGACCTCGATCTGATTCATTCCCTCTTGGAATTCCTTCCTCGTCAGATGATCTTTGAGCAAAGCAAAATGATTCCTGGCGGACATATTGTTTCTTTTCAAGAGGTCATCGAATTCGATCAACAGAATGGTCAGGCGCTCGGGGTCCCAGTCCTGGCTAGGCACTGACTCCGTCTCGTTTGGCTGACCCTGGGCCGGAACCACAACGAGATGGGACAGGGATTCGATTAACGGTGAGAGGACCCGATCCAGTTCATCCATCAGAGTTGGATACCGGGCTGTGACGCCCTGCTCCAGGGCTGTCTCCAGGGCCGCGGCGGCATCAGATATCTCGTTGGCGGAGAGGTTCCCGGTTACTCCCTTTAAGGTATGGGCCGTGCCTTGGGCTGAGGCATAGTCTTTGCTCTCTAACGCCTGGCGCAGTCTGCTCTCCACGTCACTAAAATCACGATGAAAGTCTTGGAGCAATTTTATCAGGAGGGCCCGATTTCCATTCAGTCTTTTGAGCGCCGCCCCGATATCAACTCCGGGAAGGGTATTCGGAAGTTGGGCCGATCCGGCTTCATCCTGAGGAGGTGTCGAACCAGAGCTGAACGGACGCCGGCCCAGGGGATGAGGTTTGATCCATCTGGCCAGGGTGGACAGCAGTTCCTCCGGATTGACCGGCTTGGGAATGTGATCGTTCATTCCGGATTCCAGGCACTTCGGCTTTTCCGTGACCAAAGCGTGGGCAGTCATGGCAATAATGGGCAGATCCAGGATGCCCAGGTCCCGGCGAATCACCCGGGCGGCCTCATAGCCATCCATTATCGGCATCTGCAGGTCCATCAACACTACATCTAACTGGGGGAACATCTCTGCGACCAGTTCCACCGCTTTTTGACCATTCCCGGCCAGCTTGATGTACAATCCGGCCCCCTCCAAAATTTCTCGGGCGACCTGTTGATTAATCTCGTTATCCTCCACGACCAGGACCCGGGCCCCTCGAATCGCCTCCAAAGTCTCTGATTGAACATTTTCCGGTGGCAAAAGGTACCGGGGTCTGTCGCCTTCCCGTTGGAAAACATTCACAATAGCAGCCAACAGGAGGGATTCGCTGACCGGCTTAACCAAGAATCCCTCTATCCCCAATTCTTCGGCCTGGTGCATGACCGTTTCTCGGCCATAGGCCGTAACCATAAATAGAGTTGGGACTTTTGGTAAATGGGAATGATGTTTGATCCGTCGGGCCGTTTCGATGCCATCCATCTCCGGCATCTTCCAGTCCAGCAAGACGAGGTCGTAGGGCGGTTCTGCCTGGTTTGCGGCGCGGGCCAATTCGGCCAGGGCGGCCGGACCGGAATCAACGCATTTGACCTGAAAGGAAAAAGAAACCAGGATGCTCTCTAAAATTTCCCGAGACGAGGCGCTGTCATCCACCACCATGACTCTTAATCCGTGCAGGTCGACCGGTGCGCCCAACCGTTTTCCCGCCTCTTTGGGTTGCAGACCAAGATCAACGGTGAAGAAGAAGGTGCTGCCCTGCCCCTGGGTGCTGTCCACCTGAATATCCCCGCCCATGAGTTCAACCAGCCGTTTGCTGATGGCCAGGCCCAGGCCGGTGCCGCCATACTTCCGAGTGGTAGACTCGTCGGCCTGTGAAAACGCGGGGAAGAGCTTC
>JADFXK010000197.1:0-7152 GCA_015233625.1 Deltaproteobacteria bacterium
TATACGGTCAAGCCCTTCAATGCTGAAATTATTAAGCGAAAAGTAGTCAAACTGATGACCCGCGACTCCGGCACCGGAAGTGTTCAAACTCCCGTCTCCACCTTTGACGCGTCCAAGTCAAAGATTGCTCAGGGAAATCTCAAGGGTCTGAAGGCGTTGGTGGTGGACGATCAGACTGTTATGCGCCGGACCATCAAACATATTCTCCGTCAGGTGGGTAACTGCCAGGACGTAAAAGAGGCCGAGGACGGAGACACGGCCCTGGCCTTGCTTCAAGGGGAACGAAAACCCTTCGACTTGATCATCTGCGATTGGAACATGCCCCGGATGAAGGGAATAGATTTGCTGAAGATTATCCGCGAAGATGATTCCTTGAAAGATATCCCTTTTCTGTTGGTCACCGGGGAAATGGATGAGGCGACAGTCGCCGAAGCCGCGGAGACTAATGTAGATGCATATATCCTCAAGCCTTTCGGTCCCAAAACGCTAATGGAAAAAGTTATCCAGATCCTTATCCAGAAAAGGAAACCGTCACCCCTCGACACCCATCTGCAATTGGCCATGGTTCATCTGCAGGCTTTGGATCTCGATAAGGCTATGGAGGAAATACAAAAAGCCAGATCAATCAGCCCCAGCAGCCCCAGAAGTTATTACGCCGGTGGTTTGGTCCTAGAGGCCAAAAAAGAATATCGCAAAGCCGAAAAGGTTTATCTAAAGGCCGTGGAACTCAGCCCCAAGTTTGTCCGGGCCCATGAACGGTTGTCGTCTATCTATATTCCCCTGGGCGAACCCGACAAGGCTATTGCCCATCTCAAAAAGACTATTGAAATCAGCCCGAGAAATGTAGAACGACAAATCGAACTGGGGGAGAGGTTGTTAGATAAAGGCGATGCCGAGGAAGCCAGGCGGATATTTAAGGACGCGCAGCGTCAGACCACCGACGAGTCAGCTCAAATGTCCAAGCGAATCGGTGACATTTTCTTAAAGAACGGTTGGTTCGAAGAAGCCTTGAGTGCCTATGAGAACTCCATTGGCCTTCATCCCGGCGACGCCTATGTCCAGAATAGAATGGGGATCGCTTACCGGAAACTCAAGAATTGGGACAAGGCCTTAGATTGTTATCGTAAATCACTGGAGATGACGCCGGATGACGAAAACATTCATTACAACATTGGTCGGACTTATTTGGAACAAGGGCAAAAATTTAAGGCGTTAGAGCATTTCCGTAAGGCACTCCAAATCTACCCCGAGTTTGCCGAGGCCGCGGCCATGGTCGAAAGAATTGAACAGGGTCAGCCGATCGAATAGGCGAGATTCACCCTTGGCCTGGTCAGCCGATGAGAGATTCTTTCGGCAGGTTTAACATTTCCTTCTTGAAACTTTTGACAAGATCTTGTAACATCAAGAAATGGAAAGGATCAGCCCGATCCTATTCGGATCGTCTTCATACATCTGCTGGACCAAAAGGAGAGAACCCCGCGGTTGGGACAAGACCCCCGCCGGCTTTTTCGACCCGGCCAAATCAAGATGATCGACGACGCTACCCTGGTGGCCGAGGAAGTGACCTGCAACTTCTTCAAGCTCTCCTTTGGGGAGTGGAAGGGCCTGCGATATGACATAAAAACATTGGCCTTTCTGACGGAAGAAGAAGTTGCCCCGGGGGTATTGGCCCACCTGGTCAAATATACCTCTTCGCCGGATCAACACACTTCACGCGCCTCTCGCATTGACTTCTACCGGATTTGCCTTCAGGATCACAATATCCTAGACGCCCTGCAGCGGGACAGACGGATTGAACTGACTCCCCTGGCCCTGTACGTCATCACACACGAACTGGTTCATATCATCAGGTTTTCCAAGTTTCAACAAAGATTCGACCTAGAACTCAGAGAACGAATCAGGGAAGAGATGATTGTTCACAATATTTCCACAGAAATTCTGAAACCCATGAATATGCCTGCCCTGCAGAGCGTGTTATCCGCTTATGATCCTTTGACCGCTCGGAGCAGCTCAACCCTGGATGACCAATACCTCTATGCCCATGACTCATTTTGAAGACCCAAGCGACTATGACGTTATAGTCGTCGGCGCGGGACACGCCGGGTGCGAAGCTGCTCTAGCCGCGGCCCGGATGGGTTGTCGCACCATGCTGACGACCATCAACGTTGACCATCTCGCGGCCATGTCCTGTAACCCGGCCATCGGCGGCCTGAGTAAAGGGCACCTGGTCAAAGAAATTGACGCCCTCGGCGGCGAGATGGCCAAAAACATTGACCAGACCGGCATTCAGTTTCGTCGGCTCAACACCCGCAAAGGCTCGGCGGTCCAATCATCCCGGGCTCAGGCCGACATGGATCTGTACAAAAAACGAATGCGGTTCGTCATCGAACGGCAGCCCCGTCTGCGGTTGTATCAGGCCATGGTCAACCAGCTCCTGGTCAAAGACGGAATGATTGCGGGTCTGGAGACCATGATTGGCGAGCGCTTTTCCAGTCGCACGGTCATCTTGACCACCGGGACGTTTTTGCAGGGCCTGATCCATATCGGTCTGGCCAATTTCCCGGCCGGCCGCATGGGTGATCCTCCTTCGGTCTCCTTGTCCCAGCATCTCCGGGAACTAGGATTCGACGTCGGCCGCCTCAAGACCGGGACCACTCCCCGGCTGAATAGCCAAACCATAGATTATTCATCGTTGGAGGTGCAACCCGGCGATAGTCCGCCCCAGCCCTTCTCTTTCAATAGTCCCGGCATCCCGCTGCCTCAAGTTCCCTGTCACATTACTTATACCAACGCGGCCACGCACGCCATTATTCGGGAAGGCTTTGACCGGTCGCCCTTAATGAGCGGCGTGATAGTCGGGACAGGCGCCCGTTATTGCCCTTCGATTGAAGATAAGGTCAGAAGATTCCCGGAAAAAGTGCGTCATCAAGTATTTCTGGAACCGGAGGGGCTGGAGACCAACGAGGTCTACCCCAACGGCGTCCCGACCAGTTTACCGGTGGATATCCAGATTCGGATGCTCCGGTCCATCCCAGGCTTGGAACGGGTGGACATGACCCGGCCGGGTTATGCCATCGAATACGATTACGTCAACCCCATTCAGTTATTGCCCACCTTGGAAACCAAACGGCTAGGAAACCTGTATCTGGCCGGGCAAATTAACGGGACCTCCGGTTATGAAGAGGCCGGCGCCCAGGGGTTGATGGCGGGGATTAATGCCGCCCTCCGGGTTCAAGAAGCCGACCCGCTGGTCTTGGACCGGTCTCAGGGATACGTTGCCGTGATGATTGACGACTTAGTCACCAAGGGGACCCAGGAGCCTTACCGCATGTTTACCTCCCGGGCCGAATACCGTCTTTTGCTGCGAGAAGACAATGCCGACCGGCGGCTGACCGAACTGGGCCGAACCATCGGACTGGTGTCAGATGATGATTATACGGCTTTTCGCCGAAAGATGGTCTTGTTTGATGAGGCCATGGCCCGGTTGAACAACATCAGGCTGCTCCCGTCCAAATCCACCAATGACGCCTTAGCCGAACTGGGCAGCGTTTCGTTGAAGAATCCCACATTCCTATCTGAATTGCTTAGAAGACCGGAACTGACTATTCAAGATCTGACCAGGTTTGATCCTCAGATTGAAAATTTGCCTCCCAACCTGGCCCGGGAGATAGAAATAGAAATCAAATACTCCGGTTATGTCGACCGCCAACGGGACCAGGTGGCCAAGACCGCCAAAATGGATCAACAATCCATCCCTGACAGCATCGATTATACAAAAGTACATGGACTAACCACCGAGGCTCGAGAAAAGCTGGGCCGCGTCCTACCGCTTAATCTCGGCCAGGCTTCACGTATTCCCGGGATTACCCCGGCGGCCATGACGGCTATCCAAATTCACCTCAAGAAATCCCGGCCCGACACCGGGGAGTTAGGCTAATGCAGGTGCCGAACACAGTCTATCTAACCAGCCTCAAACAATTAGTAGCGGAGCACGGCCAGGAACGATTGTTTCCGTGCATTGAGGACCTGGCGGCCAATGGACTATCCCCAGAGAGATTCTCCCCCCAGGAGCCCCAACCCTCCCGCCAAGACATAACCCAATATTTGTCCGCCTGGTTTAAACATATCGGTTTTCTTCCAGACGATTGTCAGAGCTGGTTGATTGACTATTGCCTGGGCATGTTGTCTGCTATCTCCAGCAGTTCGGCCTCCCAGATTCGGCACAGCACCAAGTCAAACATAAAATACATTTACGGCCGCGATATTCCTTTCTATTGTGGTCGGGAAGACAATCCGCGCAAGGCCCAATGCCGACCGGATTGCCCGGCCTACCAGGACATGGCCGTCCCCCCTGAAAGAGCCGAACTCCGGAAACCGGTTCCAAAGGGAATATCCGCCCGGACGGAGCAGGCTGAAGACTCGATCATCCAGGAGCCCCAGACAGTCCCAATCCCCGTTGGCCTGAAATACCGGGAGCAATTTCAAAAAGCTATGACCACTGCGGTGGAACTGATCCAGCAAGGGAAACCTAAAAAAATAGTGGTCAAGGCATTAAACGACCAGGGGTTCAAAACAAGAACGGGACGGGCCTGGACCTATTCCAACTTTCAGGCAGAACTGGCTAAGTACTTCCGTGAACTGGACGAACCGACCGAGGAAAGTGGGAATGATAGTGGAGTGTCGTTAGTCTCCGGCAGTTTCGACACCGACGAAGCGACTCCTCCACCACCGGAACCCGGACCGGGTCCGTCTGGGCCGGCGTCCCAAACCGCTGCCCAGACAGCAGTTGCCGCGGGAGCCAGACCGCCAATCTTGGGACAGAAGGCCCCAAAACCCAATGACTATCGTCTTCAGGTGACCGAGGCGCTAGACCTGGCCGCAGAGTTGCTCAAACAGGGGATTCCCAAAACGAAACTGGTCAGGATGCTGAACCAACGGGGATTTCGAACCAAAACAGGTAAGGAGTGGAGCTATCCGAATCTCCAGGCCGAACTAAATAAATACTATGCCCGACTGGATGGCGAAGAGGCTTCTGACTAATAACGACGCCGAGAGTCGGGGCAGGCGATGCGGATTGCAGGAACAAAGATTAGCCTTGCTGCAGCGGAACAGGTTTACTTCTGGGTTTGGTTATGAGATGATATACGTCATAGACGATCTTCCGCGCAACCAAAACCTCGAGGTCTCCATTGACTACCGGTTCTACTGCCAATCACGATAAGTTCTTCAGAGAAGTTGCAATTGACGCTTTGGTGGGTGCCTTACCCAGGGTGGCGCTTCGCTGACCCTGGGCTAGATTGGGTAACCCCTTCGGGGTATTAGACGGTGGCCTGGTCAGTGGTGAGCTTAGCCCCGGCAATGGACTTTCAAGGCAAATTACCTCGTTCCGGTTGACGAAATCCCTTTCCCCGTAGAGGAAAAACAATCTAGCCCAGCGAAGCGCCACCCTGGGTCGTGATCAAAATGGGACAATCATAACCGTTCGAAGTATATTTACCGCAACAAATTCTCCGCTTGCTTAACCTGAATACCCTGGAAACGGTCAAAGATTCGTTTGTGGATAAGCAACAAGCGCACTTTGCCGACCTGATCTACCGGGTGCAGACGACATCACCCAGGCCGGCTAAGGAATTAGAAGATTTCTTAGATAAGGCCACTGCCGGCCGATGGGGGTGTCCAGGGTGGAATAATAGATTGACGGGGGATCAGATTTAACGGTCATGATTCATGCCCCGATTGTCGGTCCAATCAAGTCCGGCTCAATTCGACTATTTTTAATTTAACTTATCATGGCAAGTGGTTAATATCAATAAATTTTCCTTATCGGACGGAGCGGCGGTTGCAAAAAGGAGAATTCCAATATGCCTGTGTGGCCGTTAGATGCGTTTGCCCGACAAAATAATCTTGCTTTTCCAATCTGAATTGAGGCACAATGTTTCCGGAGGTACTACCAATGGAATACTTCGACACGCTATCAGTCTATGATCGTTTGGCCAAAGCCGGACTTCCCGACCTGGCCAGTAGGGAATTGTCGGAAGTCTTAAAAGATCATCTTCAGCAGCAGCTTGAGGTTTTGGCCACTAAAAGAGATATTGAATACCTGCATAGCGAGACCAAAAGAGACATTGAAGAACTACGTAGCGCGACCAAGAGAGACATTGAAGAACTGCATAGCGCGACCAAGAAGGACATCGAAGAACTGCATAGCGCGACCAAGAAGGACATCGAAGAACTGCATAGCGCGACCAAGAAGGACATTGAAGAACTGCATAGCGCGACCAAGAAGGACATTGAAGAACTGCATAGCGCGACCAAGAAGGACATTGAAGAACTACGCAACGAGATCAAAAGAGACATTGAAGAGCTACGTAGCGCGACCCAGAAAGACATTGAAGAACTACGCAACGAGATCAAAAGAGACATTGAAGAGCTACGCAACGAGACCAAGAAAGATATCGAAATCGCCAGGCTGTCGATTGAAGCCAAGCTTCAGGAAAGCATCTCTAAGGCCCAGATCGACCTGCAGAAACAGATCTTTGACGTGAAAAAATGGGCCATCAGTTTGATTATCACCCAAACCGCCGTGATCATGGGCGGAGTCGGGGTGTTGATTAGGGTTCTGCGTTAAGTTGTTCGTCCCTCGGTTATTTCCCTGGTGATTTATCCCGGCGCTCGATGACTCAAGCTTATTGCAGGTACTGCTCAAACATGCCGCACTGGCCAAGAGTATAGAAGAATTCCTCCAGGTCCTGATAAGATCGAATAATTAAACCTGACGCTGACCCGCAGATGCGCCGCACCCTCTCTGTCATTTTGAGCGCACGTTGTCATTTCGAGCGAAGCGAGAAATCTTAAGATTCCTCACATTCGTTCGGAATGACAGTGTGGCGTAACCATCATGGTCAATCAAAAAATCAGCGGAATCAAAGTTCAAAAAACAGACGGATGATGAACTCCCGCAAGCGTCATAGTAAATCGTTGTCTGAACTCTGATTAACCTGATTAAATGATTAACTATGATGAAAACAGAAACCCCCGTGTGGGACTGCCGGATGATATTTGACCTTGACCTCCCGGAGCGATGAAGACCATGATAAAAGAGCAATATGTACATTCTGAACTGACTGCTAAAATATCCGAGTGAGCCCTGGA
>JADFXK010000197.1:7345-7843 GCA_015233625.1 Deltaproteobacteria bacterium
GCCAAGCCATCCATTACCTGGAACAATACGGCCTGGACGTTGGTTGACTGATCAACTTCGGCGCCACCCGTCTCCAATACAAACGGGTGATGAAACCTCTTAAACCTCATACCTGATCAGTTAATCAACGCCATCAAAGTTAAGACTATTAAACGGCGATCTCGGCACTTGTCTGAACTCTGATTAAGCTGATTAAATGATTAACTATGATGAGGAACTCCGACAACCCTCATAGCCAATCATTCAATCATGGTTATCACAGTTCAGACAGCAAATGATTGACAATGACAAAAGCTTAGCCGCCAAGGTATTGTACTTGAGAGTAGCCACGAAAGATCAGGTATGGCCTTTGAGCAGCGATGTTGTCTGAACTCTGATTAACCTGATTAATTGATAGCCTATGATAAAAGCAGGCCGTACACGCCTTAGACAGATGGTTAGCCGTGGGGGTTCAGACCTCATAGCCAATCATTTAATCAAACTAATCACAGTTCAGAC
>JADFXK010000198.1 GCA_015233625.1 Deltaproteobacteria bacterium
CTGGAGAAGAAATTATCTGGAAAAAACTGGCGCAAAGTTAAAAACCAACCTGGCGTAGAAGCGACCGAATTCATGTATCAATGCCATGGCTGGAGGAAGGCCCGCCGGTTCGTGGCTGTCCGAAAATTAGTTTCGGTTGAAACCGAAGGGTTACTCCTCCCCAAGTTGACGTATAATTATTTCTGCTATGTCGTCAACGAGGCCTATACCCCATGGGAAGCACACAAAAAATACGCCAAAAGAGCCACCAGTGAGAATTGGATCGAATGGTGTAAAAACCAATTGGCTGCAGGGACCATTCGGACGGATGATTTCTGGGCCACTTCAGCTATTTTTCAAACGTGCATTATGGCTTACAACCTGCTCTGCTGGATGATGCTGCTTCATCAGAGGAAGCATCTTAGCGAGGAACCCAGCACCATCCGTAGGTGGTTTATCCACACTCCGGCCAAATTGATTCACAGAGCACGTCGGTACATTTTGACCTTGCCGATTAATTATGTTTTCAAAGATCGTTGGGGGGAGATCGAAAATACATTATCAGCTCTCAGCTTCTAAGAAATGGTTACAGACTGAACAAAAAGAGGACGCCTCGTGGAGGTAAAGGGACTACTGCGCTCAAAAGACCCGAACGGAATGTTTAACGGACCGCTTTGGCCTATCCGCGTAATTTGCCCTCACGAGACAGCATAACTATATGTTATAAATGTTTAAAAAATAGTAATAACAAAAATAACGGACAACTTTTGCTTTCACCGCAATAAGTCAATTGCAGTTTTTAGGTTGTACTTGGAGTCGGTGTTAGCTTTTCCAGCAAAGACCTCGGAAAGTTCCGCCAAATTCACCGTCCTGGCCTTAATCACAGCGACGAGGAATTGCGTCAAAAAGCTCACTCTTTGGGCTTGCCAACCCAGACGTTCTTTAAAGGCGGACTCTAATCTTTTAATCTCTTTCATGGCGCTACCTCCGTTCAATAGGGTGATAGCGCATAAGAGCATAATTATCTTATAAAGTCCAGTACTAATATGTATATAACATGGAAAAATTGTTTAAAGATATGAAGGATTATATAAACAACTACCTAATATAACAAAAAATATATATTCACAGCTCAACTTTTTGTCCCGTACAGAGGACGCCGATATTATAATGGATATTCTCGTCATCCGGGGCCAACTCCAGAGACCGCCGGTAGCACTCCTGGGCTTTATCCCATTTTCTTAATCTACGGTAAACGATGCCCATTTGATTATAAATGTAAGGATCACCAGGCAACAGGCCGACGGTTTCTTCGAAAGCCGTCAAGGCGTCGTCGAACCAGCCATTATTCATGAAAATGTCGCCGATCTTCCTGGAAATCTGAGCTGCTTCCCGGTTAGCCAGGCTACGGGCATTCCGGAAAGTCTTTCTGGCCTCTTCGGCATCACCTTTTTCCAGCAGCTTCTCCCCCAACTCCATTTGGCGGTTTAGGTTATGCGGACTAATCTCAACCGCCCTTTTCAGATGTTCGATGGCCTTGTCCGATTCGCCAAGTAAGACACAAATAGATGATAATCTTTCATGGGCGCTAAGGAACCTGGGGCTGAGTTCAATGGCCTTGGAATAGACCAGTTTCGCCTTTTGGTATTCCTTTTGAGCCTCGAAGACTAATCCGGCTGCATAGTAGGTTTTCGGACTGTCCGTCCGGATCGTCCTGGCCGCCTTTATTTCTTCGAGTGCCTTATCGAACTCCAAAGCTTCTAAGTGAACCACGGCCTGTTGCAGGTGCGTGTCAAAGCGTGATGGTTTTCTCTTTTGCGTAAGAACTTGAGTCACCTTATCCATCAGAGTCTTGGCCCCAAAAGGCTTGATAATAAAACCATCGGCGCCAATTTCAGCGGCCTCGACCATCTTTCTCTCGTCTAACTCACCCGACACCATGATGAACGGGATATCTTTAAATCTATCGTCTTCCCGAAGTATCCTCAACAGGTCTATTCCCTTCATCCGGGGCATGTTCCAGTCACAGATTATGAGGTCGAAGCGCCTCAGTTCACTTTGCATTACAGCCAGGGCAGAATCACCGTCATCGGCTTCCTTCATATCCTGGCAGTTTCCGTCCAGCCGCAAAATATGCCTGATGGTCCGGCGCATATTGACCATATCGTCGATAACCAACACCCTCATCCCTTTTAGACTCACCTGGGCAATCTTTTTAGTTGAGGCATTCTGCGCGGCTGGGGCGATCTTCCCGGCCGGGGCCATCTTCCCGGCTGGGGCCTCGTTTGTCGTCAAACCAACCTGGGCTGGGGCCTCGTTTGTCGTCAAAGCAACCGGGGGAGGGACATCCGTTGTCGTCAAACCAACCGGGGGTACAGGAGGACGGGGGAGAGGAACGACTTTGAAGGTGTGACCGGATATTCTCTCAATCTTCCGTTCAAAAACATCGGCATCGAACGGCCGTAGTATATAATGATCACACCCGGCAGCCAGACAGGCATTGATATAGTTCTTATCTGAATAAGCGGTGACCACCATGACTATCGCTTGCATGCTGCCTGGAAGATTATTATCCTTTTCAAGCTTCCTAATTTTTTTCAACGCATCAACGCCGCCCATTTGGGGCACTTTGATGTCAATAATGATCAAATCAAAAAGATCCAGGTCATTCAATGCCTTACCGAAAGCGGCGACCGCCTGGCTCCCGTTTTCGACCGCCTGGCACTCTCCAAGCTGTTCCATTATGCCCAACATGGCCTGCCTGGTCTCGGGTTCGTCGTCCACAATAAGGACCTTCATACCTGACTGCCTCCTATACAACTTACATTTCGCAGATGATGGACTTGGTAATCCATGGTGCGGCATAAGATACGGGAGAGACGAGTTGTAACGGCCGGACGTACGCAGGAGAGGTTACCACCATGAAAAGGATAGCCAAGGTCATGAATTTTCAGTTTGACTGAGTATTTCACGGTACCTGGCCTTTGAAGCAAACAAGATATCTGCGGCCCGCTTACGCTCCGTGATATCCATGAAATACCCCAAGACGGCCTTTTCTCCGCCGTAAAGGGTAGAAGTGACTCTTTCCAGCACCCAGTGAATTCCCCCATTTTTGTCTACGAGCTGGTATTCATAGGGGGAGGTGCTCTGTTCCAACAACATCTGAGCCGATTTGTTCCTGACAATTTCCTTAAATTCAGGAACAACCAAAAACAGCGAATCCTGTTCAATCAATTCTATTTCGCTGTAACCGGTCGTTTTCCGGAAGCCGGGATTAACCATCTTAAATTTGCCGTCCTGAACGACAAAGATGCCGATAGGAGCGCTGTAGATCAGATTCTTGAACGCCTCTTCGGCCTGCTTGCGCTCGGTAATTTCATGGTGCAGTTCTTCGTTGATTTTTCTGATACCTGCCGTGCGCTCCTCAACGAGATCTTCCAGTTGGGCTTTGTGCTTCCGCAACTCCTCCTCGGTCTGCCGGCGCACCATGATTTCTTGTTGGAGCTGAATGTTTTGCTCCTCCAGTTGCTTTTGCAGGCGCCGCAAAGCCAGATGCGTCTCCACTCTGGCCAAAACTTCCGTCAATTCAAACGGTTTGATGATGTAATCAACCCCCCCGGCCCCAAAGCCCTTCATCTTTTCCGCGATATCGGTCAGAGCACTAATAAAGATCACTGGAATTCCGCGGCTTTGCTCATGAGACTTGAGATGATGGCAAACCTCATAGCCATCCATTTCCGGCATTCGCACGTCCAACAGGATCAGGTCAGGCGCCTCAACCGCCACAGACCTCAGAGCCTGGGGGCCACTGGAGGCGGAACGGACCTGGTAGCCCTGCTTTGTTAGAATGTTTGTCAGTAGTTTCAGGTTGTCCGGGGTATCATCGACAACCAAAATTTGGAGTCTATCTGCTTCTGGCGAAGTATCGGCATTCATACCTTTTCCTCCAACACCATCAGCCGGCCGCCACAAGTGGGGCTCTCCGCGCCATCCAAGGTTCGCAATACCTTAGGGGACGAATATGCGGCCGATTATCATTCAGCACTCTGAAATATGTTTTCATATTCCTTGATCAGGGCATCATACTCGGTGGTAACTTTACTCAGCTTTCTATGCAGGATGGTGTTTTCAGTCAAGGTTATTTGGTTCTCATTGCTTAAGTCGAGATACTTCTTCTTTAAAGACTTATATTGGGCTTCAAGCTGCCTGGCGGAGTCGGCCAGTCGTTTAGAGTATTCTTCCTTTACTTTTAACTGGCTATGTTCTTTAAGTAACATCTGTTGCTCGCGCAATTTGGCCAATAGTTCCGACTTCTCTTGGTCCAATTGTTCAGCCAGTTGAGATCTGGTCCTAAGTTGGGTGAGCAACTGACTATTCTCATTTTTTAACTGTAGGAGCTTTCGCGTCAGTTGTTGTTGTCCAGGATCGATCCGGAGAATTTTGATTTTTTCTTGTTTGGCGGCCAGGGCTTGTTTCAGGTTCTGGTTTTCCGACTGGAGATGTTGGATAATTTGGCCGAGATTCTGTTTGCCGGATTGATGGTTATTGACCAGGTTGTCTAAAGAAGCTTTAGCTGCCGCCAGGCGTTTCAAGGCAATGTTTTGTTCGTCTAGTCTGTCGTAAGCATCCACCAGGCCGGAAGCGGAATCCGGTGGCTGAATATTTTCCAGAATCAAATCGTTTTCTTCCAACTCCGAGTTTAGCCGGTCATGACTACTGATCAGGCTTTGTAACGATTCATTCAAAGTGCTGTCGCCTGAGAAAAGCGATTTGATCCGGCCGAACAGGCCCGGCTTTTCTTCGAGTTGCTTTTTCAGCTCCTGGTTCTCATCTCTGAGGTTTTCAACCTTGAGCAGCAGGTCTTGATATTTCCGGTTATCCGCGGTCAAGGACCGCATCAGGCTGGACTGGTGGTCGAGTTTAGCGGTCAGCAGGTTATTCTTGGTGGTTAAACTTTTGGCCAGCTCCTGAGTAGGGCGCAAGGCGACAATTTTTTTATTGGCTCTGTCGAGGGCCAGTCGGAGTTCCCTTTCCCGCCTTTGCATGGAACTGAGTTCTTTTTCCAACCGAAGCTCCCTATCCGTGATAACCCCTCGGGTGATATGTTGAGCTTCCAGCACCTCCAGCTTTTTTTTCAATGATTCGTTTTCTTGAATTAATTTTCCGGAGAATTCCTTTTTTTCTCGAACGGTCTCCAGCGCCTGGCCTATGGACTCCAAGGCATTTGTCGATTCAGGACTCAATAGTCCAATGTCCTTGAGCATGCTGAATCTGGATAACAACACTTCATTGACAAATGCGACTATCTCATCGATAGAAGTGGCTGTTTCCAGCCTCGAATCGAGACCTGGACTAAAATTAAACAGCTCCCTCAGGCGGCCCAACCTTTCCGAAATAGACAAGGCGCGCTGGGACAACTCCCCGGGCGGATCTTCCAACATGGACGCTTTTTCCGTCAAATCGACCGGCGGTCCCGGAGGTAAATCCGATTCTCCAGGATCCCGGCGAACGGACCGAGATAGAAACGCTTTAAGCCTGTTTCTCAGGTTGTATTTAGGCAATGGTTCCTCCCTCGTCATCGAAACAAAACTAACGCAGCCAACTTCCGGTCCAGGTTGGAGGCCAATGTGTCTCCAGATGATGCCGCACTCGAATTGACCTCATTCTTCATCAGTGATATTCTTGAACCGTTCCACACTTTTTTTCAGTAACTCGCCGGCCTTAATGATGCGGGCATTCCTATCGTCCAGCAGTATTTGCAGTTCTGCGTGGGCCTTTCTCAGCCCGGCTTCCGCCTCGGTCCTTCGGGCTATTTCTTCTTTAAGCTCCTCTTCCAGCCATTTCCGCTGGATGGCCTGGGCATAAATTCCGGCCACAGTCTCCACCACCGATACGTCAACCTGGGTATAATCACGGTCGGAATTGGCCAGGGCGATCTGGCCCAGCAGTTCCTGGCCGGCTAAAGCTGGAGCCGATAGAAACCGGTGAATGGCGACGGGCCCTTCCGGTGTCCCACTGGATCTGGGATCATCGGCCGGGGAGTTAGTCAAAACGGATCCTTTGGTTTTTAGCATCCAGCCCCAGAGACCGGTAAATTCTTTGAAGACACTCTCTTTATCTTGAACCAGGCAGTTGGCAAAAACATCTCCCGAAAACGTCGGACAATAGAGATATCCGGTGTGATGGTCTATATATCCGGCGAAACCTATGGGGCTGTCGGTAAGGTATTTGGCATGTTCCAGACAACAAGATGAGATTTCTTCAAACGTCTTTTGGGACAATAGCGACCTGGACAACTCGACCAGGCAGGTGTTTATGTTGGTGCCCATAATCAGCGCTTTTCTGGTGGCTTCCAGGGCGCTAAGAGTCTGCTTTTCCCGTTCCAGACGCTGCAGCTTGGCTTCCAATTCTTCAAGCTGCACCGGCTTGGGGATAAAATCGGCCGCCCCGGCCTTGATAATGTCGACGTAGGAATAATCTTCGGTATAGCCGGTCATGATGATGAAATCAGGACCTCCGCTTCCTTGCCGCACTTCCGTCATTAAGTCCAATCCACTTTTGCCCGGCCCGAGTTTAATATCCGATATAATCAGATCAAAAGATTGCTGGGCCAACATACTTTTCGCTTCTTCGTAGGATGCAGCCCGTTCATTGGAATACCCCATTCCGGAGAGGAAACGATGGATTACCATCTGGTAGTCTTTGTCATCTTCCACGATCAAGATGTTATTAATGATGTTGTCGGTCATATTCTCCTCTGTTCGACTATGTTTAAATTTGGCCACCGGGTAAACCATGTTCTCCGGGTAGAGGCTTTAATTATGGCTTAGGACCCTGCTCTTGTCAATAATATCTCGCCTCTCGGTTTAAAAAAAACGATAGATCCACAATACCGGCACAAATTTCAGGGGCAACTCGACGGCGCTGGTCGCTTTCTGCTGAAGGGATTAACGGCGGCATGCATCAGATAGACCGGAATTAGTGCCTATCTTCCTTGAATTGATATTATCGAAATCGTATTAGGGCGACGAACCATTCGGCCCCTATTTCCCAAAAGACGGGTGAGGCCCGGCCGTTGATTCTGAGGCTGAATGCGGCGAGCGAACATTCCCCAACTTTCGTTTGACTATAGTCACAAGGCATGGTATACACGTTATCTTAAGATGGCGCTTCGCTGAAGATTCGGCTCACCATGAGCGCAACCTCTTAAATCAACGACATTGCCCCTAACCCGATAACGTCTTGGCGATACCATGCACCTTAAATCCACCTACCGCCTGGAAAACGACCAGAACGAGCATGTTTTTGGCCCCGGCCGTTTCCGGATCCTGGAACTGATTCGGGAACTGGGCTCAATGAACAAGGCGGCCCAGCAGTTGGGGATGTCCTACCGCGGCTTGTGGAGCCGGATCAGACTGACAGAGAAGCGTTTGGGTTTCCCATTGGTCATGACCGAATCCGGCCGCGGAACTCAATTGACCCCGGAAGGTGAAGATTTGCTTAAAAAATATAGTGTCCTGAGAAGCCGCTGCCAGGCTGCAGACGATGCCGTTTATCAGGAAATCTTCGGCGACCACCCCATCCCCGGCATATAACCGGGTCCTTCCCTAATTTTTCTAGAGGCTCTCCGGTTTCGCCCGATCACTTCTCCGAAACACTTATGTCTCGGTCATTCCAGTGGGGCCGTCGAATTGCCCGGCGTCATCCCGATCCGCCCCCAACGAACCCCTTCCGGACCACGGGAAAAATAGATCTGGCGCATCTTGCCTCTGACGTCCCCGAGAGGAACAAACCCGAAAATCCGGCTATCAAGGCTTTTCCCGCGCGTATCGCCGCGCATGTAGGCGTGGCCATGG
>JADFXK010000199.1 GCA_015233625.1 Deltaproteobacteria bacterium
TATGTGATTATAGAACAATTTTGTATAGTAAAACCACATAATGGATAAAAAGTCAATAGAAAACGTTGTACAATAATGTACTATTTTATCCTCGTTCATCCCTTGATAAATGGTGCGAAACTTGAGTAGACATCTTGAACCTGCTTTTTGTCAATAGGACCGACCGCTACAAGACGGACCCGCTATTTGCCGATTCTAATGATACCCAGGGAACCGCGCCTTTCTTCCACACCCAGGCCGTAACAAAAAATGACAAAATCAAAGCCATCCGGCAGGCCTTCACCGGGTCGCCACGGGCCGATTTTGAGCGGGAAAGATTCGGCGCTTGGGCCCAAAAGCAGCACTCTAAGAGTGTCGATGAATTCATTACCGAATTCAAGAACCTGATCCAAAGCCAAGAACTCTATGGCGCAAATTGGCTGGCGCCCCTGGAGAACATCGGCGATCCTAAATCTACTGCGGGATTGGAGGTACATTATCCGTTGAATCCCGAACCGATGCCTCCCGACGCACCGGCAGACCTACCTTTCAAGGAATCATTCAAGTGGTGGATGCGCAATGCCGGGAAGGAGAAGGGGTATACTGGTTCAAAGAAATCGCTCCCCACTACTCCCGGCAAACCTGGCGAAAAGGCTCCCGTTCTGCCGAAAAACCCCATAACTTAATGGTTGCCTTTCCCAGGCCAAGTTGGCCGGATTCGGAACTATAATGAATGCTTTTCCCGTGTTGGATTGGGGCGGTCCAAGTTGATTTTCTGGGGCGTCAAAAATTATTGATTGAAAGGGCAGGGTGCCTCGGGTCGGCATGGGAGTGTCAGGCCGCCTTGACCCTGGCCACAATATAGTAACAAACCGTAGGTGATCATCTTCAAAGTTTTTCCGCGATGTGCGTATGGCCATGCAATAACACCATTAACGTCCGAATTTTGACCTTGACAAGCCGCCGCCAAAATGCTAAGTACCTGAAAGGTGTGTTCTGCCCCGACCGGTACCGGGATCTAGGGGATTGAGACAGTTCTGGCAGCATGATAAAGCTCCTTTCTTTTTTGGTTCTGCCCCGACCGGTACCGGGACCTAGGGGATTGAGACATTCTTTCGACATAATGACCGCCATCTCCACCACAAGCACTGCCCCGACCGGTACCGGGACCTAGGGGATTGAGACGCATCACGGCATAGTTTTACCGTACTAAAAGCTTTTTCTGCCCCGACCGGTACCGGGATATAGGGGATTGAGACACCTTGCTCCAGAAATGTTCTTCCCAATCGCCAACTAACTGCCCCGCTCGGTACCGGAATCTAGGGGATTGAGACAGCACCATTGGACGGCGCTCCGTTTGTTGAAATAACTGCCCCGACCGGTACCGGGATCTAGGGGATTGAGACCACGGACAATTGTCCATTCCTCGAAAATGGGATTACGAAAAAAATATGGCCGCGACCTTTGGAAAGCCTGGATCGCGGCCATTGATGTTTTGCGCAAGCGGATAAGAAAGGTGATATGAGGGCGGGGTTTTCGGAGGTGACAAAAACGTCGGAGGTAAGCGGAGGCAGGTTGGGCTGCCGATGGGTCAGCCTTCGGGGTGTTCCCTATGGTTTTATGATGCTATCCATTTCTCGGATAAATTGATCCAACGAGACAGCGGTGATCGCACTCTTGAACAAGTTATCCAAGATATCCATGTCGTTGATTTCTTCAATGGACGGAGCGATAGAGGCGGGCAGGGTATGGAAGCGGAGTTTGAGCGCATCGATCATCAGTTGGTGTGACTTCGACCGCATCCCCTTAAGTTCGCCTTTTGCTTCTCCTTCAACCATTCCGGCCTGGTACTCTATTTCCTTGATGACTTCATAGGCAGCCGATTCAAGCATGATACCCCTCCTTCTGGAAACGAGCGTTTGGGCAAATTCCTTAGACACCAGGCCGGACAGAATGAGCACAATAGTCATCAAATCATTTCTTGATTTCTTCGGCCATCTCTCGAACAAACTCATCGAGTGAACCGACAATTACTGCGGTTTTCCACAAACCTTTCAAGATATCCAGATCGTTTAACCCTTCTACCTTTAGTATGATCGAAGGAGGTACATCATTGAAACGCAGTTTGAGCGTGTCTATGACCACCAGGCGCGATTGAAGTAGCCTTTCTTCGAGCCTTCCCTCAATCTTCCCCTCAATTTTCCCCTCAAGTATGCCTGCCTGTCTACCTTCGTTGTATTCTATTTCCCGGATAACCTCATAAGCGGCCGATTCAAGCATGATACCCCTCCTTCTGGAAACGAGTGTTTGGGCAAATTCCTTAGACACCAGGCCGGACAGAATGGCCATGATGGCCAGAAAGTCGGCTTTATCTTTTTTTGACAAGGAACTTTCGTAGATCGATCTATCTGCCTGGTCCAAGAACTCTTCACCGTGACGCATCAACGGAATCAGCGGCATCAAACAAAGTACGTCTTCCTGAAAAACCTCCCGGGCATCGAACTCATAGATCGGAATCAACCGAAACCGAAACTGTACGTCTTTGTCCTCATACCGATCCGTGACAGTTGCAGACGGCCGAAAGAGCAAAACGCAAGCTGTCGTCTCTTGATGATATTTTAGCATATATCGGCACCGATATTCAAGTAGCCGGAGAGGGACATCGTTGTCCCAGCGAGTCTGAACCTCCAGAATTATAATCTCCTGTTTTCCAGCTTGATCCGTGACCCTGATGGCCGTATCGACGTACCTGGCGCTCACCGTTTCCGTGGCCACTTCTTCCAAAAGATCACTTGTCGCCACAGAAATACCCAATAACCGCCGCAAAATTTCTTCCCGGCATTTTTCAATTAGGATTTTGGAGCTGATATCATACTGCATTTATGCTTCCTGGAATGACTTTCCGGTTAAGAAAAAAGGCCAAGAATTTGGGGAGACCAGGGCTTACTGTTCATTCGGAGCGTATCGGGCCGTTGCCCGGTCCATTAGCGCCGCTCTAAAGGTTACCAGAAGACGGATCGCCGAGTCTTAAGCCGGTCATAGATGTTGTTCTGAATCGTATCGCGCACCTGGGCGGAGATTTTGGAGACCAGCAACGGCTGCTCCGAGGGCCGGTAGGCCATCTCCGGGATGGGAATGGCTGTGTCGAAATGGATGTACCATTTGGTGGGGAGAGGGATAAACCCCAACGGGCCGAGCCAGGGGAAGGTCGGGGTAATGGGCAAGTAGGGAAACCCGAGCAGAGAGCCCAGCGTTTTCATGTTGTACAGGTTGGGATGGATTTCTTCGGCTCCGACCACGGATACGGGAATAATCGGAGAATTGGTTTTTAAGGCCAGATTGACGAATCCGCCCCGGCCGAATCTGGCCAACTGATACCGATACTTAAACGGCTTGCCCACGCCTTTGAGTCCTTCTGGAAAAACAGCCACCAGTTGGTCTTGATTGAGGAGCCTTTCCCCGTTTTCCGGCAAGGCCTGGACTTGTCCGATGCGGGGCAAGATGGGGCTGATAAAGGGCAGGTCAGTGAACCAGGATAAATGGAGGCACCTGACGTAGCGCGGGGAGGGGTGTTCCTCCTGGATGGCCATGAAGATCATGCCGCCATCCCACGGCAGGACGCCGGAATGATTGGCCACCAACAAAGCCCGCCCTTCCGCCGGGACGTTTTCCACTCCCGTCGCGGTCACCCGCCAAAAGGTATGGTACAGGAATCGGCCCAGCGGCATCAGTTCCTGGATGATCTCCTCGTCCATGCCCCACTCGTCTACCTCATAATCCCCTTTGATCCGGCGTTTGAGCAGGTCGAGCTTGTATTCGACGGCGCCGTTGAGCACATACCATAATCCAATGTACATATCAGGATTGAGATAATCCTCATTGACATATTGCTTTAAAAAATCCACTCCGCCGTGGGTCAAATGATCCTTGAATTTGGCGACGTGGTCTTTGATGGTGTCCGAAACACCCGTGGTCCCGCCCACCGTCCCGACCAATTTATCCACGCCCCGGTAGACCTGAGTCGCCGCCTCTTTCAGCAACAAAAAAACGTCGCCGGCCAACCCGGAGGATATTTCCCTGGGGTTGGACTGGTCAGGGCGAGGGGTAGTCCGTTCCTCGGAGGCCGCCCCGGAATGATGCACCCGGCAAAATCGTTCACCAGGAAGGGGCTTATTTTTGCATGGGCTTCCCTTGGCGGTTATCCCGGCGCACCCGGTCCCGGAATTATCCATCGAGGTCTTCGATTTGGTCTGAGTCATGGCAGCTTTCCTGCTTGAAGTTTTCGATGATGTCTGTGGGCTCGCAAGCCTCTTGGCGTTTACATTGAATCCATTGCCGGAGCAAGTCGGTCCCTGCGTCAGGTTCGATATGGGCTTCAGGAGGAAAATATTTACGGACACGACGATATTGGAAAAACTCCCGGACCGTATCCCGGGCAGAGTATTGGGGGGAAAAGTTAAGTTCCTCGCGCATCCTGGCCGTGTCGCCGAGGCAATTGAATTTCAGATAATCTGTCTCCAGCGGAATAGAGGAAATGAGACCCGTCCGGCGCAGCAGACGCGCCCCGGGATTAAGCAAGGGACTGACCAGAGGCAGTGGGATCTTGGCCCCGATCTTCAGGACTTGACTCAGCGGCAAGACACCCGCTCCGGCGATATTGAGGGGACCGGTGACCTCACTCTTGATGGTCTGGTACAAGGCGGCGAGCACGTCTTGTTCATGGGTGAATTGGAGTAACGGATCATACCCCAAGGCGACCGGGGCGAATCGCGAATCCAGATATCGGCCGGTTTGGGTGTCGGCCGTCGGGCAGAGGATATTGGCGAAGCGCAACACGGTGATGTTGGGGGACACATGCCGCTTGGAGAAGCCGGCCAGAAATTTTTCTATCTCCACCCGGTCTTGAATATAGCGCTGCGGATACCGGGCCCGTAGTTCAGTGTCTTCAGAGATTAAGGCAGGATTGTCAAAGGAGGCGCCATAGACCTTGGTGTCGCTTTTGACGATGAGCCGGGCGACCTCTCCCGCGGCACAAGCCGCCACCAGGTCCATGGCGCCCATGATATTGATGTTGAAATACTCTTCCTTATAGGAATAGGAGTCCAGGAACAGGAGATGGCAAACCGTATCTACCTTGGCCGCTTTCAACAACTCGGCCAACAAGGGGTGATGGGGACTTATCTGGAAAAACTGGAGCCGCTTGAATGGCTTGGGAGGCGCCTTAACGTCGATGCCGATGATCGGGTCAAGGTCCGGGTCCGCCTCCAAGAGCGGGACCAGATGACTGCCCCAATAGTGAGACACCCCGGTAACAAGGACCGACCGTTTGCTGGTATCCATATGACCATCCATTTCGGTTGCGGGTTGCGTGTCAACGATTACGACCCATCCGCTCATGGCTCCAGATCCAGTCGAGAGAACTGATGGCGGCAGCCAGGGAGATTTCTCCGGCCAAAACTGCGGCGGCCATGATCTCGGCCAATTTCATGACGCCATCCTGACCGTAGCAGCCGAGAATATCTTGACATTCCCGTTGCGTCGCCAATCCTGTGCCACCTCCGTAGGAAGCCACGATCAAGGACGGCAGGGTAATAGAAATGTACAAATGATCCTTGGGGTTTTCTTCGCAGTAAATAATCCCGGTGGAGGATTCGGAAATATTGGCCACGTCTTGCCCGGTGGCGATAAACATGGCGGTCAGCCCATTAGCCGCGTGTAACCCATTGTTGTTCACCCCGGAAACAAACCCGCCCACTGAGGCGATCCCGAAATGATAATGCAGACTTTCCACCGAGGTTCGCATTCTCTCCTGCAGCAAATTTCCAGGGATGGTTACTTCGGCCGTGACCCGCTTGCCTCTGGTGCTGAGGATATTGATCATAGAGGCTTTCTTGTCAGTGGCCAGGTTGGATTCCATGTAGAACCGATCGATATCTTTAAAATTTTCCAAGATATACTGAACCCCGACAAATGTGGCCTTGCTGACCATGTTTTGCCCGGCGGCGTCGCCGGTGGTGTAATTAAATCGGAGAAAGACGAATTTATTAGATAGATATTGTTCGATTCGAATGAGCCGGCCGATCTTGGTGGTACTGTTGCAGGCGGCCTTGATCTCCTGGTAATGCTCCTTGACCCAGTGACTGAAGTCACGGGCGACTCGCGAATTCTTGAAGATGAATACCGGGGCCCGCTGCATGGAATTGCCGCTGATGGTGGTGAGAGCGCCGCCACACATGTTGATCAGCCGCATTCCCCGGTTATAGGAGGCGACCAGGGTGCCTTCGGCGGTGGCCAACGGGATCAGGAATTCGCCTTGAGCATACTCGCCGTTGACTTGCAACGGACCGGCCAGTCCGATGGGAATCTGGGCGACGCCAATGAAGTTCTCAATGTTGCCTTTGGTAGTGTCCGGGTCAAAAGAGTATTGGTTAACATGCTGTAATTTAACGCCGGTCTTTTCTTCGATGAACCTGTGCCTGGTTTCGATGATTTCCTTGGAATAGTTGTTGGCCTTATCCAGTGGTACCGAGTCCATGGTGAGCCTCCCTCTAGTGGTCCTGAAGCAAATTGTTCGCCCTAACAAATGAACATCCATTCAGTCATTTCCACCGCTTGACAAGATCATCGGCTAACTTCTTATACCTTAACCAGACGCAAAAGGCAAGGGAAGAACTTTGCTTTCCGAATTACTCATGATAGCATGAAGACTCTGGCGAACTCTTGAACCGACAAGCTACCGAGGGCGTAATTGAAGACCAGCCATCATGACAGGTTTTTCAAAGAGGTCTTCTCCGGCCGAGATGTGGCCCAAGATTTCTTGAGTCATTATTTGCCGGACAGGGTGCGCGACGTGTTGGACCTGGAAGGATTCAGCCAGACCCTAAAGACATCCAGGAACTAACAGGCACCACCGGTCGAGAAGGTAAGATCATGTCTACCCCCTCCGGCGCTTACGAATCAATATCGCCCACGTCTGCCTGGCTAAGCCTGGTTTCGGCGCCTTCACCTCATCATAAAACTAAGTCAACGATTTTTGAATCCGATTCGGAAGATTAAAGGATGGACGAGACGGCAGGAGAGAACAGCCGGATAAACCGTCCTTACTCCCTCTGCCGGTCCGGCCGCTGATTACAATATCTTAAAAGGGCATAATTGGCCCTTTTCAAGCTCGCTCTGTTCCATGCCCAAAACAAAGCCTAGATTCTTTCGACCCAAAGACGATCAGCCCCACCAGAAGGAACCGGCAGGGCTGATCGTCTCTTTTCTATTTCTATTTAAAAGGGTACTTCTCTTGTCCTTTCGTTGAGGCTCAGAGCCGAGCAGAAGTTACGTTTTCCAGTTCTGGTCACGATGGTGTAGGCAGACGCAGCAAAAAACGGCCACTCTCTTCCCGGCATCGCCCACCGTCGGCCATATATCCGCTGGGCCGCCTACCACACCGTCCTGGGGCCATCATTCTTTCTGGGTTTTGTTGACACCGAGTGCGGGGCGCCACCGGCGAGATGACCCCAGCCACTCGGCACCGAACGCGAATGTTTCTATCTTTAACCTTTCCGTTTTCTTCTCTTCAAACCTGCCATACGGCCATCCCCTTCTCGTTCCTGCTGTCGTCGACCCTATTGCCCATAGTATGGGCGGCTTGTTAGCCAGAGCGTATATCCAATCAGGGGATTATGATGATGATATTGACAAATTAGTTATGGTCGGAGTTCCGAATCAAGGATCATGTAAGACGTACATGATTTGGGAAGGCGGAGACCCTAAGGGGGCAGATTACCTGCTCGATTCGTTTGCAGTGTTAGATAAGCTGTACAATCTGCTGGCTCTTA